>CAOKQK010000004.1 GCA_948470905.1 uncultured Lachnospiraceae bacterium
CTTCAATTTCGCAAGCACTTCCTCCAGAGACTTGCGGCCCAGGTTACGGACCTTCATCATGTCCTCAGAGGTCTTATTACACAGTTCTTCCACCGTATTGATGCCGGCTCTCTTCAAACAGTTGTATGAGCGGACAGAAAGCTCCAGCTCATCGATGCTCATCTCAAGAACCTTTTCCTTTTCGTTATCTTCCTTCTCGATCATGACCTCAGCAGTCTTTGCATTCTCGGAAAGGTCGATAAAGAGACTCAAGTGTTCACTCAAAACCTTCGCAGCAAGGCTCACCGCCTCGTCGGGAACCAACGTCCCATTGGTGAACACGTCAAGGGTCAGCTTGTCGTAGTCAGTAATCTGGCCTACACGCGTGTTGTTCACAGTGACATTGACTCTCTCAACAGGCGTATAAATGGAATCAACCGCTATCACGCCTATGGGAAGATCCTCACGCTTGTTCCTGTCAGCACTGACATAACCGCGTCCTTTGGTAATAGTCAGCTCCATGTAAAGCTTGGTATTCTTGCCGCTCAAATGTGCGATCACCAAATCCGGATTCAGAATTTCAATGTCCTGATCAGCCTGAATATCGGAAGCATGTACAATGCCCTCTCCCTCATATTCGATGTACGCAGTCTTGGATTCATTCGTCTCACTGTTATTTTTGATCGCAAGACTCTTGATATTCATAACGATCTCCGTCACATCTTCCTTGATGCCGGGAATAGAGCTGAATTCATGCAGCACACCCTCAATCTTAATCTGGCTCACCGC
Organism: uncultured Lachnospiraceae bacterium; assembly: GCA_948470905.1. GTDB lineage: Bacteria > Bacillota > Clostridia > Lachnospirales > Lachnospiraceae > Acetatifactor. Next base: position 769 of record CAOKQK010000004.1, read on the forward strand.
CGCCCCGGGCAGGGAGGAAAGCATAATTCTTCTCAGAGAATTGCCGAGCGTAATGCCGTAGCCTCTTTCCAAAGGCTCAACCACAAACTTTCCATACTTCTTGTCTTCTGAAATTTCAGTGACCTCAATATTAGGTCTTTCAAAATCAAACACTCGAATACCCTCCTTTTGGATAGTTAATTAAGACGCAAGCACTCTGACGCCATAAACCGCCATAAAACAAGGCAGATCTATGACCCCAGAGGCCGGTAGGGCAGCTTTACTTAGAATACAACTCGACAATAAGCATCTCATTTACAGGAACATCAATCATCTCTCTGGTAGGGAGATTCTTGACGGTTCCCTTTAAACCTTCAATATCCACATCCATCCATTCGGGCACCAGCCTGCCGCCGGTCACTTCCACGATATCCTTGTATCTCTGCATGGACTTGGCGCTCTCTTTCACTTCGATGACATCGCCAGCCTTGATCAGATAGGAAGGGATTGTCACTCTCTTTCCGTTCACAAGAATGTGCTTATGGCCAACGATCTGCCTTGCCTCCCTCCTTGTCCTTGCAAAACCCATTCTGAAGACCACATTGTCAAGCCTTCTCTCCAGCATGGTCATCAGGTTCTCGCCGGTCATGCCCTTCATCCTGTCAGCCTTCTCATAGTAATTTCTGAAAGGCTTCTCCAGAACGCCGTAAATGAACTTTGCCTTCTGCTTCTCACGAAGCTGCAGACCATACTCACTGACCTTCTTGCCTGCTCTCAGATTCTGCCTGTTTGATTTCTTGTCATATCCCAGATAAGAAGGCTCCAGCCCAAGGGAACGACATCTCTTTAATACGGGTACGCGATTTACTGCCATTTTAATTTTCTCCTTTACATTGATGTTTACAGTATCCCGACGCATGCCCCTCTATGGCACATGGCCCGATACCTTCTTCCAACATTATCCGCCCGCTGGGGGGAAAAACGCCTCAACTCCCTGCAGGATAGTGCCTGCCATACTTTTCAGACGCTGTATGCCAACTGCCTCAGACTATACACGGCGCCTCTTGGGAGGACGGCATCCATTGTGGGGAACCGGGGTCACATCGCGGATGCTCACAACCTCCAGACCGCATGCGGAAAGCGCCCTGATCGCAGCCTCACGCCCTGAACCGGGTCCTTTTACAAATACATCTACGGATTTCAATCCATGCACCAGGGCAGCCTTTGTAGCTGTCTCTGCCGCCATCTGTGCAGCATATGGAGTAGATTTCCTTGAACCTCTAAATCCCAGACCACCAGCACTTGCCCAGCTGAGAGCATTGCCCTCGTTGTCCGTCAATGTAACAATGGTATTGTTAAAAGAAGACTGGATATGTGCCTGTCCGCGTTCAACGTTTTTCTTAACGCGCTTCTTTGTTACTTTCTTTGCAACCTGTTTCGCCATTTTTTTAAACTAACCTACTTTCTCATGATTTGTTCCGTTTTTTAATGTTACGTACTATTACATCTGCTGCTTTGCTGCAGTGTGCAAAGCATACTCACCATGGATCGCTTCTGCCTGATCGCCACGGCGTCAAAGCATTTCCCGTAGCTTACTTCTTTCAGCTGCCACGGTACGCAAGGCGCATTCCCCCCATGGCTTACTTTTTCTGTTCGCCACAGTGTACAAAACGCCCCTTCCATGGTTTACTTCTTCTTACTCTGCCACGGTGTACAAAGCGCATTCCCTCATGGTTTACTTCTTCTTGTTCGCCACGGTGCGCTTGGGTCCCTTGCGGGTTCTCGCATTGTTCTTGGTATTCTGTCCGCGGACGGGAAGACCCTTACGGTGGCGGATACCGCGATAGCAGCCAATCTCCTGAAGCCTCTTGATATTCAAAGCAATCTCACGTCTCAGATCACCCTCCACCATCACATTCAGCTTCTCGATAGCGTCTGAAAGCTTCTTCACTTCGTCATCGGTTACGTCCCTGACTCTGGTATCCGGATTGACGCCTGCCTCTTTCAAGATCTTATTGGCAGTGGGTCTTCCGATTCCATACACATAGGTCAAACCGATTTCAATTCGTTTTTCTCTAGGTAAGTCTACACCTGCGATACGAGCCATTTACATTTCCTCCATTTTCTGTGCCTCCGCCTTTTGCGGATCACACTCTGCGCACTGCCTGGTCTGTTTGTTCGTGCGCTTTTCGTTACTAATTGACTGGGGCTTTCACCCAATCGGACCTGCATCCAATCTGTCCACGATAATCCTGTGGTGCCAAGAAGTAATCGCCTGTAAGCCCTATCCCAGTTCTATGTTAATCAATGCCCCCGCCATGCCGCATACACTGCGCACAGCCTGTGCCGACATTGGTTCAGCCGCACATAACAACCGGACAGAAACTCACTTGACCTGCGCTGGCTGCCACGCCAGCCGCAAGCGGTGATTATCCCTGTCTCTGCTTATGCTTCGGATTCTCGCAAATTACTCTGATGCGTCCTTTTCTCTTGATGATTTTGCATTTGTCGCAAATCTTTTTTACTGATGATCTAACTTTCATGTTAAACCCTCCTTTCAGAAAAGACCGTCTTACATTCTAACATAAGAAATTCAAGAGTGCAAGAGGTTTTTTGAGAAATTAATCCAGGAAAAGCAACTATTGAGCCGATTTCCCGCTTCCCGAGGCACATCCCCTGTCAATGCGGACAGTCGCTGATCAGCTTTCCCATAAAATCCAGTTCGTAATAATTATCCTCCCAATCATATAGTTTGACAGTGTGTTCACCAAGCACAAAGGCGTTCTCCCGCGTCCGTGATACAAAAATATCCCTGCCGCTGAATGCCCACACCTTATCAAAATCCAGATCCAGCATTACAATTTCCATTTCCCCATAAACGAGGTATCCGTTTATCACCCGATACAGACCATAAGTACACCCCAAACACCCAAACCCCTTATGCAGTATCAATAATCCATCATCAATACATATTTGCGATATCATGTTATCCTGCATAATAGTCAGCACCTTACCGTCAAGGACGGCACAGTCGGAAGCATAAGAATAATAACCTCCTACCAAAGCAATATCCATTTCACGGTCAGACAAGTCAATATGGATGGCAAATGTCTTATAGTAATCGTTCCGTCCGTAATTTCCCGGATTCCATTCCACATCATAATGTCTGTTATCAGAAGATTCAACACTATAGGTTGTATCCATTGAAATTTCTACAGAACACCATTCATTTCTCAGCTTCACAATACGCACATCCCGCTTTCCTTATAATTTCAAAAGTCAATACAGTTTTTATCAGCTCCAACGCACTTTCCTCACCGGGGTCGTTTGTGCCCGGACCGTCGCGGAAGGCGCGGGCAAGAATGGATTTTATCAGGATCATACCACAATTTTGCAATAGCTACAACATCCAACATTCCACTGCCCGGTAAAGCCCGTTCCAAACGAAGTGCCAAGCCCAAAAACTTGCGAGGCAGCCAAAAAACTGTTATAATAAAGCCAGCAAAAGACATACCTCTTTCTTTGTCCTCAGACAGGCTTATCCACATGGGCAGGGAAGACAGCACAAATGATCTGACGAAAGAAATAACAAACGGAGGTATCAGGGAAATGAACGAGTTACGAAAGCCTGCAAAACTTAATAAAGGAGACACCATTGCAACGGTCAGTCCGTGTAACGGCTGGGCCGGCGATCAGGACATACGATGGAAATATGAGCTGGGAGTCTCCCGTCTGAACGATCTGGGCTTAAATGTGATACCTGCGCCAAATTCAATGAAAGGTTCTTCTTATTTGTCCGAGAATCCAAGAGCACGGGCAGAAGATATCATGTGGGCTTTCGAGAATAAGGATGTCAAAGCAATCATTGCAAACGTGGGCGGGAACGACAGCATAAAGGTCATTCCCTATATTGACGCCTCCAGCATTGCAGATAACCCCAAGATTTTCATGGGATTTTCCGATGTGATGAATCTGCATATTTTGTGTTATAAGTGCGGGCTGTCCTCTTTTTACGGCGATAATCTGTTGTCTCCCATTGCGGAGCAGCAGGGTTGGCATGAATACAGTAAGAATTGGTTTCAAAAGGCTCTGTTCCAAAATTCCGAGATAGGCCTGATCGAACCGTCGGCAGATTGGACCTGCGAACAGGCAAATTATACAGACAGATCCTATGTGCGCCCTTATTATCCCAATCCCGGATATGAACTGATCCAGGGACACGGAGTCGTCCAGGGCAGATTGTTCGGAGGCCATACCGGTCTCGCAGAATTGGATAATCCCCCTGTCGCCCTTTCGGCGGAAGATTTCAGGGATACCATACTTTTCCTGGAGGACATTCCCGAATTCTTTACTCCCCAGGCAATCATTGATTTTCTGAAATGGCTTCATAAACTTGGCGCCCTGCGGCTGATAAAGGGGATTATCCTGGGCAGGGCCAACGAAAACACTGCTTTTTCGGAACATAAAAAGGCGATAAAAGAATTCATGTCTGATTTATCTCTATATGACCTTCCGATTTTATATGGAATCAATTTCGGGCATTCCTCTCCGATCTGCGTCTTACCCTACGGGGCAAAGGCGGAAATAAATTGTGTGGCCAAATCATTCTCCATACTGGAAAGCGGCGTACTGTAGATGGCTTGATGACATTCCGCCAAAGCGGCCGGGTACACTTACTGTTCCCTCACGCAGTCTTTGACTTATTCTGTATCAGCCACTTGACAAAAGCGTAACTTGTTGCTATATTCATATACGTAACAAGTTACTTATGCTCGTGATGCTGAATGTTACTATACCAAGAGGAAACCACATGAATCTGAACGAACTTGTCATAAAATTTTCAGGCACCACTGAAAATCAGCAAAAAGCCATTTTCAGCACCCTTTTCATCGCCGGAAATAAGCTGCAGACCCTCTTTGACAGCCACATTCCGGAGATATCTCTCAAGCAGTTCATGCTGCTGTCGCTGGTCCGGCAGTCAGCAGAACCACTGACCTTCACCCAATTGGGGCACCTGCTGGGCTGTTCCAGGCAGAATGTCAAAAAGCTGGCTGAGATTCTGGAGAAAAAGGGCTTTATCACAATCCGGCAGAGCCCCTCTGACACAAGGGCACTGTGCATCTGCCCCAGTGAAAAGGTAGAAGGCTTCTTCCAGAAAGATTTTCTGCAATACCAGAGAGAATTAAATTATCTTTTTGAGGTTTACACGGAACAGGAGATCAAAACATTTTTTCTTCTTATGTCGAAGCTGTACGCCGGAATAGAAAACATGGAAACCAAGACATCTGGAGCGGAAAATGTCAGGCAGAACTTATAAAAGAGGTATCAAAATGAAAACACTTGTAATCTATACTTCACAGACAGGCTTTACCAGGCGTTACGCCCAGTGGATCGCGGAAGCGGCAGGAGCTGACTGCCTGGATCTGCCTGCAGCGAAAAAGGCTGACACGGCCATGTATGACGCCATCATTTTCGGCGGCTGGGCATGCGCGGGCGGCATCAGCGGTCTCGGCTGGTTCAAAGGCAATCTGAAAAAATGGGCGGGCAAAAAGCTGATCGCCTTCTGCGTGGGCGCAAGCCCCGTGGACAGCCCTGAGATCGGGCCGGCTCTTGAGCGGAACTTTAAGGGACAGGAATATAATAAAGTAAATGTCTTTTACTGCCCGGGCGGATTAAATTACGAAAAAATGCCTGCACCGTCCAGATTTATGATGAAGCTGTTCGTCCGGTCCCTCCAGGCAAAAAAGGACAAAACCGAGGCGGAACAGGAGATGATTAAAATGATCTCCGCCTCCTACGACATTTCCGACCCAAAATATATCGAACCGATCCTGGAATGTCTGCAAGGATGATCCTATAACCTGGCCCATCCCCGCAGGGACGCCCGCATCCCTCACCCATACCACTTCGCCTGCTCCTGCCATATCCTGCGGTATTCGCCGCCCTTTTGCAGCAGCTCCTCATGGCTGCCGCACTCCACAGCGCGCCCCTCTTTCATGACAATGATCTTGTCGGCATCCCTGCAGATACCCACCCGGTGGGAGATGATCACGGAGGTCTTGTCCCGGATCATTTCCGCAAAATTGGAGAGGATATCGTACTCCACCAGCGGGTCAAGGGCGCTGGTAGGTTCGTCCAGGATGATGAAATCGCTGTCCTTCCACAGCCCTCTGGCAATAGCTACCTTCTGCCACTCCCCGCCGGACAGCTCCGCGCCGCCGAACTCCCTGCCCAGCTGCCCCTTAAGTCCGCCGACCTTTTCCAGAAGCTCCTCTCCCGCCACACGGCTGACCAGCCGCCCCATCGCCTTTTCCTCCCCCATGCGGGACACATCCCCGATGCCCACGTTCTCCTGCAGGGTGAAATTATAGTGTACGAAGCTCTGGGGCACAATGGAAATGTGACGGTACAGGCTCTCCCTCCTTAAGTCACTGCCCCGCTGGCTGTCGTAGCAGATCTGCCCTTCCCCCGGCTGATAAGCGCCTGTAAGCAGCTTGGCCAGGGTGGTCTTGCCCGACCCGTTCTCGCCCACGATCACCACATGTTCCCCTTTCCTGATATCCAGGTTCACTCCCTGCAGGGCGTCCTTTTCCCCGCCGCTGTAGCGGAAAGTCACATCCCGCACCGAGATTCCTTTCTGAAAAGGGACATATTCCTCCTGGCCGTCCCGCTCTGTCTCTATCTCAAAATAATCATAGTACTCCTCAATCCGATGATAGGCATTCACAATCGTTGCCATGTCAAAATACATCCTCTGAATCGCAGACTGGAAGCCGGCAAAGGCGCCCAGACACGCCGCAAACTGCCCGATGCCGATCCTTCCCCGGATCATCAGCGCCAGCGAGACGACAATATTAAAGGCATAAAAGAGATTTTCAATGCAAACCGCCAATATATCTTTCTTGACAAATGCATACTCTATTCCACGGATTTCTCCGATCAGCTCCCGATTGCTCTGCTGCCACTTGTCCTTGATATAGCTGTCAAAGCCCATGGAGCGCATCTCTTTTACCGCGTCTCTTTTCGTAAAAAGCTCCCAGTAATATTGCTGCCTCCTCTGGGTGTCCGTCCTGCGCCTGCGCACATCCGTCCTCCTCTTCTCCGCCTGTATCTGAAACACCATTGAAGGGATTGCCCCCACCATTGCCGCCAACACCAATATTTTAGAGTAAGAGCCCACAACGATCATGGTGCCCACGCAGGTAAGCAGGTCGGTGACACATGCCAGCAGACTGTTTACCAGCCAATACACCAAATTGTCCTCCACAATTTTGTCCGCCCGCTTGAACCTGTCCAGGGAAGCCGGATCCTCCAACGCCTCCAGACGGATCTTTCTGGCGAAATCAAACATTTTTCCCCAGAAACAGGTATTGCCCCTCACCGTGCCGATCATCTCTACAAACCGCGCACAGATGGCATTCAGCGGATTCAAGAGCAGCAAGCCCCCATAAAGTGCAAGCAGCCCCACAAACCTTTTCTCATTGCCCGCCAGGTTTCCCAGGGCAAGCTCCAGGATTGCCGCCAACAGTATGGGGCCTGCCACCGCCTCTAAAGCATTGCAGGGATAACCCATCATTGTCACAAGGATGGCGCCCGGCGCCGCCTGGAAACAGTCCCTGAAATTATATCTTATGTAACGCAGTGCTTTTTTCATGCTTATACCCCCTTGCCTCTTACTGACTCAGGAACTGTCCATCAATAACTTGTGCATTTGACTTGCCTGTGGAGATTTATTCCCGCGGGCAATGAGTCATAAGTCCGAGAAGTTTACTTCTCTGGGACCTTGACGAATGCCGCGAGGGTCAAAAACCCTGCAGCTTGCCGCGAGGTTTTTGATTCTTCGTCACCTACACAAGTTATTTTCGGACTCATCCTCATCCACATAAAACGAGCTCTGGGCGCTGTACATGATCCTGTACAGCCCCTCCTGTCCCATCAGTTCCTCATGGTTCCCGTCCTGAACGATATGCCCGCCGTCCAGCACCAATATCCTGTCCGCAAGCCTCGCACTGGCTAACCTGTGGGAAATGAGCAGCACGCTCCTCTGGGAAAAGATCCGGGAGAAATTCTCATACATCCGGCTCTCCGCAATCGGGTCAAGGGCGGCTGTGGGCTCGTCCAGGATCACCCAGGCGGCATCCGACACGAAAGCCCGCGCCATCGCCACCCTCTGCCACTGACCGCCGGACAGATCCTGCCCGTCCGCTGCAAGCTTCCCCAGATTCCTGTCCAGACCTTTCTCCGCGTCCTCCGCCAGCTCCCTGCCGCCTGCGGCTTCCAATGCCGCCAGAAGCTTTCCGTCATCTTCCAGCGCCCCCATGCCGCCAAAGGCAATATTTTCCCTCAGTGTCATTTGATAACTGCAGTAATCCTGAAATACTACGGCCAAAAGCTTCCTGCGAGCCTCCTCCGTCAGCTCCCTCACAGGCGCCCCTCCTATGGTAATGCGTCCCTCCGTGGGCGCATACAGCCCCAGCATCAGCTTGATCAGGGTAGACTTGCCCGCGCCGTTCTCCCCCACGAAGGCGATATGTTCTCCCTCCCGGATGCAGAAACTGACATTGCGCAGGATCTCCCTGTCCGTACCCGGATACCGGAAGCTCACATGGTCAAACACAATATCCTTCCCCAAAGTCCGGTCGATCTGTCCCAGATCCCCCCTGTCCGGCAGCGCTTCAAACTCCATGTAAAAATCCAGCAGAAACGCGTTCTGGAACAGGCTCGACACCCGATTCCCCACACTGTTGATGCCTCCGCTCACGCTGCGCACATTGGTCAGCGCCGCCGTAAACTGCCCCAGACTCACTTTTCCCTTCAGAAAGCTGTAGCCCAGGACCGCCGTCATAAAGACAAAATAGATTGCCCGGAGCACACAGCTTGCCACATTGAGAAACGCCATACGCCTGCCCTCCTGCCAGTTCTTCCGCTCCAGCGCCTTACTGTAGGCAGCCCATTTGTCCGCAAGCAGCCTGTCCGCCGAAAAAAGCTTCATCTCGTACATGGCGTTTTTGTCGGCAAGAAGACTCTTTAAATCCGCCAGCCTCCTCTTCTCGTCCGTGGTCTGTTTATGCAGCCGTTTGCGCCCGCGGGCGGTCTGCCAGGAAAAGAACAGCATGGGCACACCCAAAAACAAAGTCCCCACCCCAACCCAGGGAGAAATGGCGAAATAGACTGCCATGACACTGACCACCGACAGGATGGTTTTCAGCGTGTTCACCACAGCTTGAAAGACATTGGAGATCATCTTCTGGGGTTCCCTGGACATGCGCTGAAAAAGCTCCTGGGTCCCCTGCTTCTCAAAGTCCGCGTACTCCAGCTTCATGAGCCTGTCCATGATATCAGGCGCCATACGCTCCGTGAGCGTCAGATTGATCACCCTGGCCTGATAACCTCCCACCCACGATATCGTCACCCACAGGATCAGCATTACCACATAGCTGCCGCCCCATACCGCCACCGGCCCTATGGCTCCCGCCCCCTGCGCCCAGGCACAGGCGCTGTCCACCAGATACCTCTGCAGCACAATCTGCACCCCCGCAAAGGTCCCCGGCACCAGCTGGCTCACAAGATAAACAAGCACCCGGAACGGCGCGTAATGCCAGGCGGTCTTCACCGCAAAAAAAGAATTTTTGAATACTTTCATATTTATACTCCTATGTTGACACAATATCCTTCTGTTCTAACATTTTAACACAGTCCGGGAAGCCCTTTCACTTTCACGTCATTTTTGTCGGGTTTCATGTCACTTTTGTCAGGAGAATATTTTGAACCAAAGATTCCTATTACAAGATACGCCAGCCGGCAGCCCTTCCCATTCTGAGCCGCAGGGGCAGGCGCTGCTTCCGGTGCTGCTTATCCAAATGGCGTGTGGACTGTACTCTCCTTGGGAAGCCTCACCGCCGCCGTGAACTGCCCTATGCCGCCCGCCGCTTCCCGAACACTGTCGTCTGCACCCGCCCTTGCTTCCCGGGCACCGCCTGCCTTCGCCGTGCGTATGCCTTTCTCTGCTCCTCCACTGGAGCCATAGACAGAGCCATTCACGGACAGCGCCAGCTCCCCTCCGTGGCTGTGGACAATCCGCTCCACGCTGCGCAGACCGATACCGTGTCCCACCAGGTTGTCCCTGTCTCTCTTACTGCTCTTTCGGATATCGCTGTCCGCAGCCCTGACAATCGTGGGATTCTGTACTGACAGCAGTATTTCCTCCTCATTTTCCCAAATCCGAAGCCGGATCCACCTGTCCCCTTCCAGCCTCCCACATGCCTCTATGGCATTGTCCAGCAGATTCCCGAACACGCTTCCTATCTCGTCCGGCGAAAGCGGCAGCTGCAGGAGCCCTCCAAGCTCCAGCTGCATCCGGATCCCCACCCTGCGGGCGGCAGCAGACTTGTCCGCCAGCACTGCATCCAGATAGAAGTTCCCGCTTTTTACCGGCAGGACAATGGTATCTACTTCCTCCCCGAATACCTTCAGGTATTCCTCCGCCCTCTGGCAGTCACCCTCTTTCACAAAATGCCTCAACAGGCTGATATGGTTCTTCATATCGTGCCACAGCTCCCGCATACGCTGATAATTGTTTTCCAGGCTCCGGGCATACCTCTCCTCCGACTGGACCTGCAGCCTGTTAAGACGCTGCCTCTCCTTCTCCGCGGCATGGATTTCATAGCGCCACAGCAACCCATACAAAAGACCGTAGGCACAGATGCATGCTGACACCCTGCCAAGCTGCAGCCACGGACTGCCCCCATCCTCCAGAAGCAGCATCCCCATGAAAAATACCGCCGCCCCTGTGAGCAGTCCCTCCACGTACAAATGAAGCATTTTCAGCCCTTCCATATCCCCTTCCGGCGGCTGTTCCCTCTCCGGCAGAAACTTTCCCGCCAGAAAAAGTCCCAGGAAAACGCCTTTGGACAACAAAAAGGCCAAAAAAAGCAGGGGGCTGTCCCCTATAATGATTCCTTCCACAATCAGCAGGCTGATCCTGTCCAGATACAGTGCGGGCATGAGCACCCGGATTCCAAGCCCAACCGCCCGCAGACCGCCTTGCAGGCCACAACCGTCCCCAGACAGACCTTTCACGCCTTCCCCTACAGACGCCCTTCGATGGTTCTCCTCGCCGCCCCCTACAGACGCCCTTCGACGGTTCTCCTCACCGTCCCCTACAGACACCTTTCGACGGTTCTCCTCACCGTCCCCTGCAGACGCCTTTCCGCGGATCCCTTTATTGCCTTCTGTCAAATGTTCCTGCCGCCAGGACAGGCATGCCGCACAGACCGCCAGGCATACAGACAACAGACCGTTAATTGTCTTGACCATTGCTATCATTTTTACGCTCCCTGTCCCCTTCAACGGACTACTTATACCTTTCCTTCCCCCTCAGCCAAATCCCATATGCACTATCTTGTCTATTCCCGCTGGTATTTGTCTCCATTCCCTCTCCTAAAAACAGCAATTTAACTTCCAATCATTTTATATGATGCAATAATGCTTTTTTACAAAGCTCCTTTAGTGGGCACTGATGCCCTTTCCGCAATGTATTTCTGTGCATCCGTAAAGTGAACATCGCCCCACTTACTCCATTATAATTCCATAAACTACAAAAGAGAACACCCGTAATACTGCACAGGTATTCCCTTCTCACTATCCTCTTAATTCCCGCTTTCACCGCCGCGCCTGGGCATGCTTCACCTGAAACCTTGTCAGGGGATAAACATTACCTTCAATTCTTTTTTATGTTCCCGGTATCTCCAAACTCAAATTCCACAGATATTGATATACTCTTTCCTTTGGGGAAATTCATGCAGCCCTGCTGCAAACTGAAAGCTGTCCAAAATAGTTCCATAAAGCACTGTCCTCAAAAGGATATTTATCAGCTCCCAATATCCTTCAGCAGCACTGCCGCCCGCACCTTATCCATGCAGGCACGGCTCACGGGAACGCGTCTTCCGTCCGTCAGCTCAAGCTCCGACCCTGTGAGACGGCACAGATACCTCATATTCACCAGGAAACTTTTATGGCAGCGCAGGAATACATCATGGGGGCCTCCTGCAAGCTCCTGTTCCAGCTGGTCCAGATTCCCGTAAAAGCGACGCTCATCCTGCCGGGTGTGGAGCAGGATAACCCGCCTGCTGCTCTCCAGGTACAGGATATCCCTCATGGGGACACGAAAACTTTCACGATTGTACTGATACATAAAATATTGTCCGGAATACAGTTCTTCACGGATGTCCCGCAATACCGACGGCAGCATTTGATCCAGCTGGTCCTTCAAAAGATAGCGGAATGCCCTTACCTCATAGCCCACCTGCATATATTCCGCAAAAGCCGTCACATACACGATCAGCCCCCCGTCGCCCATCCTCCGAAGCTCCCGGGCGGCAGAGATTCCCTCATCGCCCTCCCTGCCCATCTGGATATCCAGGAAATACGCGTCGAAGCGCTCTCCCTGTCCTACTGCCTCCAGCAACGGGCTTACGCTGTCAAATTCCCGGACATTGACCTCCAGGCCACAGTCAAAGGCGTATCTTATCATTTCCCGGTGAAGCAGCTCCCTGTATTCCTTCTGGTCATCACAGACAGCCACCTCCATGGATTACTTATCTCTCCAGATAATGCGCCCCTTGCTCAGGTCGTAAGGCGACAATTCCAGAGTCACCCTGTCTCCCGGCAGGATACGGATGAAGTTCTGGCGGAGCTTGCCGCTGATATGCGCCAGCACCCGATGCCCATTCTCCAGCTCTACCTGAAACATCGTATTGGGCAGCTTCTCCACCACAGTTCCTTCAATTTCAATTACATCACTTTTAGACATATATTTCCTCCTAAATATAGTTCCGCCTCTGCACTTCTACGCCCCTTTGGCTGGGAGATATTTTCAGCTGCATAGTTCGCATCTGAAAATCCTCCCGGGGCGTATCCGTTTCGAGGCTGTTTTTCCAGTTCCCGCCTGCGGGAACTTGTTCCGCCTCTGCACTTCTACGCCTCCCGGGGCGCATCCGTTTCGAGGCTGTTTTTATAGTCATTCTTTCCTGCAATCCCTGTCATTATATTGTTTCAGTGCATACTTTATCTCTTCGGCATACACTTTTTCGCCATTCTGCAGCTTCTTAAGCAATGCCTGATCCACCGTCCTGTTTATGGGCTGCACATGCTTCAGGCGCTTCTTTTTAGGCTTTTCGGGTGTTTTCAGCCGGCCGTCGCACAGGTACACAAAGTCTTTCTCCTGCCCCACAACCACATAAAGAGCATCCTTATCATGTCCCGCCTTCGATATCGCCAACTGTCCAATCATACTCATACCTCTGTGAAATCAGTACCCTCGCCGCATCCGCCAGATGCTCGTGCAAGCACAGCACTTGGCACATTACCTGCTGGATCCAACACTCAAACCCGCTGCCGTGCATTATCCGTCAGCAGCTTCTTAATACAATGTCAATATCTCCGGCTCACCCTCCGTGATCAGGATGGTATTCTCATAATGAGCTGACAGGGAGTGATCCTCCGTCACCACCGTCCAGTCATCATCCTCCCATTCCACGTCCGCCCTGCCCATGTTGATCATGGGCTCGATTGCCAGCGTCATGCCCACACGGAGCTTTGGCCCCCTGCGCGGCTGGGCGAAATTGGGAATCTGGGGATCCTCATGGAGCCGTGTTCCCACGCCGTGCCCCACAAGATCCCTCACGATTCCGTAGCCGTAAGGCTTTATATACGCCGCAATGGCATTGGAAATATCAAACAGATGATTGCCGGCTTTTGCCATCTTTATACCTTCAAAAAAACTCTGCTTTGTGGCGTCTATCAGCCTCTTTGCCTCCGGACTGATCTGGCCCACCGCATGGGTCCTGGCAGCATCGGAATGATAGCCCTTGTAAATCAGGCCCGCGTCCAGGCTGACAATATCGCCCTCCCGAAGGATGCGGTGCTTGTTGGGGATGCCGTGAACCACCTCATCGTTCACCGACACACAGATACTGGCCGGATAGCCGTTATAGTGCAGGAAATTGGGGATGCCGCCCAGCTTGCGTATCAGCTGGTCCCCCTTGATGTCAATATCCTTGGTGGAAATACCGGGACGCACATATTCTTCCAGCTCCTTATGTACGATCGCCAGCAGCCGACAGGACTCCCTGATCAGCTCTATCTCCCGCTCTGTCTTGATGATTATGCTCATACCTTCACCCCAATATCCCGACGATCGCCCCAAAGACGTCCTTCATATCCTGAGTGCCGTCCACGGTCTTCAATATGCCCTTGCGGGTATAGAACTCGATCAGGGGCTGGGTCTGCTCATGGTATACCTGCAGGCGCTTTTGCACAGTCTCCGCCTTATCATCATCCCGGAGCACAAGCTCACTGCCGCAGCTGTCGCATACTCCTTCTTTCCGCGGCGGGATATGCTCCATGTGATAAGTGGCGCCGCACTTTAAGCATGCACGCCTGCCCGACATCCTCTTTACGATATTCTCATCCGGCACATCCACATCCACGGCAAAGTCAATTTCTTCATTCCTGCCCGACAACGCCTTGTCAAGTTCCTCCGCCTGAGGTATCGTCCTGGGAAATCCATCCAGCACATAGCCGTCCTTACAGTCCGGCTTGCCAACCCTGTCCAGCAGCATGCTGACCGTCAGCTCGTCGGGGACCAGCTCGCCCTTATCCATGAAGCTCTTTGCCTTCATGCCCAGCTCCGTACCGTTCTTGATATTTGCGCGGAAAATATCTCCTGTTGAAATATGAGGGATACCGTACTTTTCCGCGATCATCTTCGCCTGTGTGCCTTTTCCGGCTCCGGGCGCGCCTAACATTATAATCTTCATTCCAAATCCGCCTCCCAAATCTGCTTCACTTCCTCGCGGCATCCGCCAAAATCCCAGGGAATATGCTCCCCTGCATCCGGCTCACTGCCCACGGGAAAAAAGCCTGCAGGCTCCGCGCATTCACAAACTCCATAGCCATTGTACCCATTTTCTCATAAGTTTGCAATATCTATCCGTATAAAAAACAATCAAATTTTCATCTTTATAAAAATTTCCACCTGCGGCGCAGCCGATCCAACGGACCGCCTGCGCTGCAATCAAATTGCAGGCGGACAAACCCATTGGATGACAGCCCCACAGGCGGAGCTTTATTGATCCTGCTGTCTATTTTTTATTTCTGTCCTTACCCTTGCCGCGAAGCTTCAGGACTGCAAACACCGCTATGGCTGCAGCCGCCAGGCCTGCGGCAACCCAGACCCACACGAAGGCACCTGACTGCGCGTCTGTGTCCGCCGCGGCGGCAGATGTCTGAGCTGCCGGATCCGTCTTGCCATCAGAGGCAGACTCCTGACCTGCCGGATCCGTCCTGCCATCAGTCCCAGATGTCTGACCCGCCGCATCCGTCTTGCTCTCAGACCCAGGCGTCACCACGGACCCGGAGGAAGCGTCTGCCGCCCCGTCCCCGTCGAAATTGATCTGGTCGGATGTGATGGCGTTGATCTCTTTGATGGAAAGCAGCCTGTACATGGCTTTCAGCGCCTCCGACACCGTCAACGCCTCACCGTTGTCAGGGACATAGGCGTCTCCCTCTGTGACGGTGCTGCCGCTTGCCGCAATCTGGGCGGACTGTTCCTGAGCGGTCTTTAATGCCGCCTCCCTCTCGCCCATCTGCGCCGCAGCATCAACGGAAACTTCCGTCTCCTCATTCACCAGGGCATCGTTATAATAATCCCCAAAGGCGCCCCCGGCTATCTTTACCGTATAGCCACCAAAGCCTGCGGTACCGTTCCACTGGAAGGCTGTGCCGTCTGCCGCCTTGAAATCGCTGTACTTAAATTCCGCCACCTTGTGGGAGCCCCAGATATTGGCGTCCTCCGCCCTTGCGGTGTATTCCTTCCTGTCCGCGGTGATCGTGACCGCAGCACTGCCGTCTGCAAGAGCCGCCTCCTTGTCAAACAGGATACGGAAGCCGTCCGCGGCAGCCTGACCCGCCGCAGGAACGGTGCGTCCCTCCTGCGCTGCCTGGCCCGCCGCCGATATCGCCTGACTCCCCTGTACTGCCTGGTCCTCCGCAGACACAGCCTGAACCACCATGGCGGGCGCCGCTTTTTTGCGGGCGTTGCGGATACCGTCGTCATTGTGCCAGCCCTTATAGCTTTCCGCATCCTGGATAGTGATATACCCTGCATTATCATCACCTATCGTCTGCTCGTAAACTGCTCCCATTCCCAGGGCGATCCAGTTTACCGGCACATAGAGCATGCCATTGTGGCTGCGGACCGCCTCGTTGGGATTCGTCCAGGTGGAGAAATCGTATGTGCGGTCCCCCGCCTTTAAGGTATGCGCGCCGCCCGTCACATCCAGGTTCAGCAGCCCGCTTGCAGCCTGGAAGGGATATTCCACAGTCACCACGTTTTCCGTCACGGCGAGCAGCTTATAACCCAGGTATTCCGCCACAGGCGCAAAAGGGACAAGGATCTGGTTCTCGCCGTAAATACCCTCAAACTCCGCTGTCTCACCCTTATAATTCTCCAGCCGGAGCACATAAGCGCGCTCCTTTCTGCCGGATTCCGCAGCCAGCCGTGCCGCCGCCTGATAATCGTCAGCCGGGAAGCCAGGAGCCGCAAGCTCGTTCAGATACTCCTCGATCCAGGTATAGCCCGAAGGGGCAATCCCGTTCCTGTCCTCCGGGTTGTCCGGATCCAGACCGTGCGCCTTCTCCCAGGCGTCGGGCATTCCGTCCTGGTCCGCATCCGGGCGGTACCACTCCGAAGAAGGATCATTGACATCGATCTCGGGACGGCTGTTCAGATAATCCTGGTCAAACTTTACCCCGTCCCTGTCATGGCTCTCTGCATTGTTCAGAAGGATCTTGCCTGTCTGATTCTTTACGCCCTCCAAAATCTCCGTGTCAATGGCATCGTGCTGCAGGACAGTGGTGCCGTCCTTGCCATGATAGAGGGAAGCGCCCGCGAACTCCGTCACCTTCGCGTAAGCCTCCTGGGCACTGTCTATATGATTCAGGGAAGGCATGTTCATACGATTCTTGATCAGCACCAGGGGGATCGTGTAATCATTAGGAAAGGTAAAGCGATCCGGAAAGTCGTTTCCGGACTCGGAGCCCGGCGCTATCATGTCCGCCCCCGTATTCACGCCGTCCAGCACGCCGTTCTTGTTGGAATCCAGCAGGTTTCCGCCCAGGTACAGGAAATATTTGCCGTTGCTCCTGACGATGGTGCGGTCCGGATTTTTCGTGTCAAGCCCTGCGATAAAATAATTGTTTACCACATTTCCCCAGCCCTGGCCCCCAGAATTGCCGCCTGCAACGAAAGGATAATCGCCCCAGTTATATACCACATTGTTGGTAAAGTCCATAATGCCCTTCGCCTTGGGATTCCTGTCGTTCTGGTTCCCCCACAGGCAGTGGTGTATCGTCTCGGAGTTCCACTCCTGCAGACCTCCCATGGAATGAGTCCTGACACCGTCGCTTATGATGGACCACTGTATCGTCAGGTTATTGCTCTGCCTGGCGGAGCAGTCCTCATCGCTGCCGTAGGTAAAGGAACAGTGATCCACCATGATATATTTACTGCCCTGGACGTAAAAGGAATCATCCTTCGCCTCCGCCTGTCCGTGCCGGAAATGGATATAACGGATGATCACATTCTCGGAAGCATTCAGGTAAAAATTCTCCCCTGTCAGGGTAATGCCCTCCCCGGGCGCCGTCTGTCCGGCTATTGTCACGTTCTTGATGCTTTTCTTATAGGCAACAGTCTTGTCAAGCCAAATAGTGCCGGACACATCAAAGACAATGATCCTGGGCTCATCCGTCTTGCCGCCGTTGTGCAGCGCCGCCGCCAGCGACCCCTCGCCCGACGTGTTCAGGTTGGTGACATGGATCACCTTTCCGCCCCTGCCACCTGTCACAAATTCCCCATAGCCCTCCGCTCCGGGAAACGCAGGCAGGTCAGACAGCGGTGGAAGGTTTGCAACAAGCTGGTCGGAAGAATCAGGCTGCGCAGGCAGGCCTGCCTCAAACTTTGTATCCGCACTGGCCGTCAGCGCCGTACCCGACAGCATTGTCACGCACAGTGCCGCCGCCAGAATTTTTTTATACTTCATCGCACTAAACCCCTTTCGTGATTACTGAATCTCTATGTACCCATCCATTTTCATGTCAAAATCCCAAAGCCCCCGCCGCAAGCAACGGGGCATCAAGCTTGCAACACTGCAAAACAGCGGGATATGTGATCCTCGCGGCATTCGCCAAGACCTTACAGGCTTTGGCTCATTGCTCGCGGGAATCAATCTTTAAATATGAGTTCCTCATAATCGGAAGGAAGGGTGGTCTGATCCACCTTCACGATCCTGTTGAGCATATAGAGTAGATTAGCCCTGCTCATTCCCTTGCCGATCCCATAATTTTCCTTCCCCTCGCGGCTGTCCCGGGTTTCGACGCTCAGCTGGAACGCCGCCTTTACATGCTTGCTGTACCACGCATTGTCCTTTACATCCTCCCGGCTGATCGTCACATCCGTAAACGTGGTGTCGATGCCAAACAAATTCACCAGGATCACGGCAATCTCCTCTGTAGTGATATCCCGGTCCAGGCTTGCCATGATGGAATCCACATCCTTCAGGTTCTCCTGCCCGTCAAAAAGCCCTCTCTCATACATTGCCTGGATGGCATTCTTAAGGGACTCCTCCGTGGCCAGGCTGTCGTCAGCCGCCTTGCCGCTCTCCCCGGGCACCGCGACCTTAACGGTCTTGCTCAGAGACAGCTGGTCGCCGTCATCGTTCACAGCTGACAGCGTCACCTTCAGTTCCACCTCCGCTGCCTCTGCGGATGGCGCTACCGTCAGCAGGTTTTCCGCCACGGTGGCTTTTTCCTGCCCGGAAACCACCTCCCACAGGAGCGTATCGCCCTTTTCATCCTCGGAAGGAAGCAGTACCTGCCGCTTGTTCATATGTATCACATTTTTATCATCCAGCGTCACCAGGCGGTTGTTGATAAAACTCACAACATACTCTTCCATGCCGTCCAGCCGCGTATTCGCCAGGACAGTGACAGGGTAGGTCACTGTCCTGCCGTCCGCGCTGACAGTCACGGGGACGTTCTCACCCGGCACGGTATTGTCAAAAGAAACCGTATATTTTGTCACTTCTGTTTCAACCTTATCAGTGCTCCCGTTGGGAAAATGATAGACATAGACACCTCTCAGGACCAGCCCGTTGGTATTTGCACTATCGCCCACATAATACACCGTCTTGGCAGCCGGCTTCACGATCTTTAATTCCGTAAGCTCCTTCGTGGTGCTGCTGTCAATGGCCTCAAAGAACATATCGTCATAATAGTTGGCGCTGCTGCCCGCGTTCTGCAGCTCCACCGCCCCCACGTCAAACCTGGTCGCCCTGGTGGAAGCGGCGCCGTTTGCGCTATGCACCGCGCCGCTGCCGCTTATGTACGCATTCTGGTCAAACTCCGCGAACCTGGTCCAGACATCTCCGGCATAGTCCTCCGCAGTCCAGACCGCCGCCTCAAATGCCAGCATGCCCTGTTCATTGGACTTGTCAAGGTCAATGTCGATCGTCACCCTCGCCCAGGCATTGGTAGGCAGCCCCGAAAAACGCTCCGCGAAATCCCCGCTGGTAGCCTTATCCAAATAGAGGTTCAAATTAGAGCTTCCATACTGGGCAACCTCCACCATGGGAAGTCCCTCGCTGTTTAAAATACGCAGGAACAGGGATGCCCCACTGGTAGCCTTGGTGAGGAATTTAGTCTCGAAATGCACGGTTCCCGAGGTGACGGGATCCGTCAGCGTCTTCACTGCCGTTCCCTTGTCAACCTTGATCTTGCTGCTGTCATTGCCGCTGACATCGCCCCCCGCTACACTGACATTGTCCCCGTTAAAGCCCACAGGACCCACGCTGCCCTCGTCCGTATAGCCAAAGGTCACATAGGAACTGTCCGGCTTGGGCACTACCTTAACATTGTAATATACGGTAAATTCCTTATCGCCCTCCTTTGCCTTCACAGTAACCGGGCTTTCCTCCTTTATTTCAGAAAAATCATACTCTAGCTCATATTTTGTGATCTTTGCTTCCTTTGTCTCCGGCGTCCTGCCATCGGAATAAGTCACGGTATAAGTGCCGATTATCTCCATCCCTGCGGTGCTGGCCACGGAACCCTGGGGAAACTCCAGCACGTCCGGCAGCCTGTCAAGCTTAATGCCCTGCAGCGTCTTCTCCGAGGTGACAATCCCGGTGATTCCGTTCCCGTCGTCAAAAAGGATATCATCCACATAGGAGGTCCCCTGGGACTCAAACTGTATCTCCCCTATGTCAAAGCTTTTCAGATCCGCTGTGGCGCAGCCGCCCGCCACCCCCTGATCCACATAAGCTTCCTTCTGGGTATAGACACCGGCTTCCTTCCACTCACTGTCCGTGTAGGCACCCTTGTACGACACAGTCATCACAAACTGCAGCACACCCTCTTTCCTGGAAGCGTCCAGGTCGATCTCCGTGACCACCTTGATCCAGTTATTCTTGACCTTCAGATCATCCTGAGAGGCCAGCTTGATGGTATTTTCGGAACCGGTGATGGCAGTCCCCTTGTACATGTTCAGGTTTCCGCTGGTCTGCTGGGAATAATTGACCAGGGCATTCCCCTTGCTGTCCAGTATCTTGATGCCGAAAATAGCACTGTTCTGATAGCCCACTGTCTCAAGCGTCACCTTGCCCGAAGTGATGGGCTCTTTCAGGGTCTTTGAGATGGTTCCCTTGCTGACCCGTATCAATTTGGTCCCGTTGGTGTCCTTGCCGTCAGCCACGCTGCACACATCATCCCCTGATGCCTTGAGCTCCAGCCCGTCCAGGCTGTCCTCATCAATGTAATAAAACGACTGGGACCCCTGGGCCGTAAGCTGCAGCCCCATGTCCGCCGCCGTCACCGAACACGCTGCTCCTGACCCTGCCGTTCCCGGACACAAAGTCTCTGTCCCTGCCGTTCCCGAACACAAAGTCTCTGTCCCTGCCGTCACCGGACACGCTGCTCCTGACCCTGCCGTTCCCGCAGACACCGGAACCGCCGACGTGCAGGCCAGCATGACAGCCAGCCCAGCCGCCAGCATCCCGTTCTTTTTCGCACGATTTTTCTTCCCTTTCGCCTTCATTGCCGCCTTCCCCCTGTTTTCTTCATTTAGGAACTGTCCCGAAATAAATTACACCTTTTTATTCCCGCGGGCAATGAGTCACAAGTCCAGAGAAGTAAACTTCCTTAAAGTTTACTTCTCTGGAACCTTGACGGATACCGCGAGAGTCAAAAATCCCGTCAGCTTGCTGCGGGATTTTTGATTATGCTGCCAAGGGACAGTTCCTTACACGGATTTATACTGCACGCCCATAAAGCCTGCAGTTCACAATACCGTTTTTTCCTGTATCTCTTTTCATTATCTTCCACCTTGCACGTCTCGTCAATCGGAGTTTGAAAAGTCAGCAAGATTTGCATTTTTATCCCTGCATTTCCCACTGAATTGCCTTTTCTGCCGTCTTTCCACCAGGTCGGCAATGGTCACATTGTCAATCACCCTGTCGATCGCCGCATACAGCTCCTTCCAGACTTCCAGCGGCTCACAGGAATCGCACCTCTCGCAGGCAGGGGCCCCTTCCTCCAGGCACGCTACAGGAGCCATAGATCCCTCCGTCAGCCGCAGGATCATGCCCACGGTGTAATCCCCCGCCCGCTTGGCCAGGCGGTAGCCGCCCTGGGCGCCCCTGACGCTGGTGACATAGCCCGCCCTGTTCAGCACTGCAATAATCTGCTCCAGGTACTTTTCCGATATCCCCTGCCTGGCGGCAATGTCCTTTACTTTGATATACTCTCCGGTATTGTCCAGCGCCAGATCCAGCATGACCCGAACCGCATACCTGCCTTTTGTAGAAATTTTCATAAACGTTCTCCCACTACCTGTTCCCGGCCTCCCGCGGACAATGAGCCACACGCCCAGGGAAGCAAGCTTTGATTTCCTATCATGTAAATAGGAATATTATGGATAAAGCTTACCCCAGGCGGCGCTTCTTGTCAAGCATGCTGTGTACCCCGCCCAGGTTAAACTGTCTCACAATCAAAAACCCCGCAGCAAGCTACGGGGTTTTTGACCCTCGCGGCATTCGTCAAGGTCCCAGAGAAGTAAACTTCTCAGAAGTTTACTTCCTTAGACTTGTGACTCATTGCCCGCGGGAATAATTGCAGGACATTCAAAATTGCCTTTCCAAATACCCGTTTTCTATCCGATACACTTCGTCACAGATTTTATAATCCTCCCTGTTATGGGAAATCAAAATGATGATCTTATTTTCAGCCAGTTTTTTTAACTTATCCGCTACACTGCCTTTTGCAGCATCATCCAGGTTTGATAAAGCTTCGTCAAATATCATCACGCTACAGTCTTTTATGAGCGCTCTTGCTATCTGCAGTTTTTTCATCTGCCCCGTGGAAAACATATTTTCGTCCTGAATCTGCGTTTCAAAAGTATCCTCGAGGGCATAAATGTCTTGCAACAAACCAATTTCTTCGCACGTCTTGCGGATTTTCTCCGCCTTCTCCTCCGTGAAGGGCTCATCATCCGACAATGCAATATTATCATAAATTGACAGATAATACAGACTTCGATTTACACCAATATATTCAAACTGTTTTCTCAAGGGAAAATATTGACAGCCCTCTGCGCGGACTCCATTGAACAGCACTTCTCCTCCCGTGGGAAGAATATTTTGCATGATAAGGTTCATCATGCTTGTTTTTCCTGATCCATTTTTTCCTATAAAGCCCACGATCTTTCCCTTTCGGAGATGGAAATTGACCTGATGCAATATCTCTTTTTCGCCATACGACAAAGAAACATTTTGGAAACAAAGCGAGTCGATACCTTCCACTGTCTCCTTTGCACGTTCGTTCTGATCCGACTTCCTGCTTAATTCTTCCAATTCAAAAACCCTTTCTATGGAAACCATCAATGGCTGCAGATTCGTTCTTGCATTCACCAATACATCAATGGAAGAAGACAGCGATTTTGAATAATTATTAAAAGCAACAAAGGTACCAAATGTGATCATTCCCATATATACATAATACACACCCGCAACAGTTAAAGCAACGTGCCCCAGCATTCCCGCTGCTGAAACCAGCCCGTCAAATTTCGTCTGCGACATCATCTGTCTGATGGATAAATCCCTTCCCTTTCCCGCCTCCCGGCATATTTTCCGTAAGACCTTCGGGACTCCATTTTGATTTTTTATTTCACAAATATTCCCTATCATGTTCTTCACATGATTGATATATTCATCATTCTGATTTACCACATCGACTGCATTTGCTTTTATAATTTTACGAAATTTGCGATTGATAACCACAATAAACGGATACGGAAGTATTAAGATCACGCAAAGCCGCCAGTTGATGCAGACAGCCGCCAGACCAATGCAGACTACGTTAAGCACGGTAAAAACAAAGGAGAGCATGACGGAAACAGCCGAATACACAGCATTGGAATCCGATACCAAAACAGAATACATTTTACCCTGCCCGAGATTCATTTGGTAATTTGGTATCTGCAGCAGATATTCTGTAACTTTGCATTTTACGTGATAATTTACATTTTTTGCCGCCCTCGCTTCCGTTCTCTTTAACGCAAAACCAAACAGCTGAGATAAACAATAAGTTACGATCAAAAAAGCTATAAATACCGACAAATCTTTGACCTGTCTGTTTAGAAGACAGGTTATCATATTTGCATAAATCAACGGCTGCACCACCGATATGGCCATGAGCATCAGGTGCAGTATCATAATGATCACAATGCGCAGTCTTTCTGATTTGCAATACTCTATGATTCTCCAGAATTTTTTAAACATCTTGTATTCCTTTTGTAATTTATTGTAAATTTCTGTTGTAATATATTACAGCTTATGCTATAATGACTACATCATAAAATATAAGGAGGTTCTGTATGGAAAATCTTAATAACTTAATCTGGACGGACGAAATCAGCACCTGCAGTACGAATCCCGATCCTCGCCCCATGGTGACATTATGCCTGGTCGCTTTCTGCTCGGTTGATAGTAGGGACAAAGGTGACGTCGCTCCTTCTGGAAATGGGTTTGGCTGTGGTAAAGACCCCGCTTTTTCGGCAGCCGCGGCAGTCTGCGGACTCTGATACTTATCTCTTGCGGGAGCCTGTAAAGGCTCCCGGCTTTCTATTTGTCACTGCGCTGCATTCGTACTGTACTGCGAATAATTGTCCTGGATATACTTTCTCCATTCCTGCACCAGATCATAATAGGACTTATCCCATTCCGCGTTATAATCATTATCGGAGCACACATAGGCAATGACCGCCTGTTCACCATATTGACCAACCAGATAATGGATAAAGGAAGACCCTGACTGATATGAAGCATTGGGGTCTATTTTCTCATAAGCATATGTCACAAGATCATAAAATTCATGAACATCCGTCCGCATGTCTATGGGGCGTCCGAGCATATCAATATATTCCTGGATCCATATGGTGGTCGAGCTAAGGTCATTCATCTTGGCGCTTAAAAAATCAGGAGAATACACGTCGTATTTTGTACCAAAATAGGTTGCAAACCCTTCCACCTTCCAGCGATTTTTTTGATCCTCAAACCGTCCCTCCATCAAAGAATGGATATACTCATGCACAAGTGATCCCACACTCTCCAAATGGATGATATGTTTGCCCATAGCATAATAAGATACTTTAGATACCACATTGTCATTTTTGAAAAAAACAATAACATCATCATTATAGCTTTCAAAACCAAACAGCTCCCTGTATTGCCGCATCAGATCAGTGCTGCACTCAAAAAACTCCCTGACTTCCCCATAATCTTCATGCAGAAAGTTCTCTGACACCATGGGGTTCTTCTCCCATGAAAAGTCCTGCCAGTCCCTGTAGACATAAAAGCTTGCATACTCACAGCCCGCCGCATAGTCCGACAGCGCTCCCCCATCCCGATAGAGGATCTCCGTCAGGCTGACATTTACGCCGGTTCCCGCATAAAACGCCTCCAACGCCTCATTTGCCCGGGACACTCCTTCCACGGTCCCCGATGCGGACAGCAGCTCCAGGAACTCCTCCTCCGAATGGGAAGACAAATAATCCTCCACGAACAGGCAGGCGTTATTCTTTGCCGCTTCCACGTCTTCCGGCGAAACAAATCTTTCGTCAAAACACAGTAAATTCAGATCATAAGCTTCCGGCACGCTCATGGGCAGAAAGCTGCCCGCCTCCCGCAGACCCGGGTCTGCTTCCCTGCCATTTGATTCCGCTTCTCTGTCATTTGACCCTGCTTCTCCGTCGCCCGATCCCGCCTTTCTGCACAGATAATCCGCATACCCATAGGCCAGCCCGTAATTTCCCCACTCTGCATACCCTGCCAGCAGCACCCTCGCAAGATAATCCACAGAGTCCCAGGACCGAGGCGTAAGGTACAGCCGACTGCCGGAAACAGAAACTCCGTCATAGGATTTCTGCTGCAGCACCACAATCTCAATCTCCGGCAGTACCCCCTCAATCCGGGAGAGCATTCTGTCCGTAGCCGCAATACAGGCATTCCGCTCCTGCTCGCCGATGGGAAGCTCAAAATAATAGACCGCATAGTCCGTCTGTGTCTTTTCCACATCTTTCCGGAGATGGTACCCTTCCGATGTTTCACTGTAGTAAATAATGTCCCTTTCATAAGCACGTTCCGGGAATACTGCATTTTCTCCGCTTCCGGATGTTCCCGAGGCCGGTTCTTCTGTCCCCTCGTCCTCCGGCGTCTCCACCCCGGAGCCCGGTTCTTTTGTCCCTGCCTCATCTCCTGGTATCGTTACTCCCGGAGTTGGTTCTTCTGTCCTCCCGTCCTCCGGCGTTTCGTATCCCGCCGGTCCCGCAGATTCCCCAGGTTCTTTACCTGCGCCGCAGGCAGTCAGGATTGCCAGCATGGCAGCAGCGATCCATAAACACATTCTTTTTGTCATTAACCTTCCCCTCACCTTTCTTTCTATTTTGACTCTGACAGCCAGTACAAATAGCTTATCTCCTCATCAGACAGTGCTCTCCAATCTCTTTGATGTAATAAATGCCAATCAAGAAATGTCAATCTGATGGTATATGATTTCTGCTCTCCCTATTGTCACTGCGCTGCGTTCGTACTGTACTGCGAATAATTGTCTTTAATATATTTTCTCCATTCCTGCACCAAATCATAATAGGATTTATCCCAGTCCGCGTTGTAATCATTATCAGAGCACACATAGGCAATGACCGCCTGTTCGCCATATTGCCCAACCAGATAATGGATAAAGGAAGACCCTGACTGATATGAGGCATTGGGATCTATTTTCTCATAGGCATATATCATAAGATCATAAAATTCATGGACATCCGTCCGCATGTCTATGGGGCGTCCAAGCTTATCAATATATTCCTGGATCCATATGGTGGTCGAGCTGGCGTCATTCATCTTGGCGCTTAAAAAATCAAAAGCGTACACATCATATTTTGCATCAAAATAGGTTGCAAACCCTTCCACCTTCCAGGGATTTTTATGATCCTCAAACCGTCCCTCCATCAAAGAATGGATATACTCATGCACAAGTGATCCCACACTCTCCAAATGGATGATATGTTTGCCCATAGCATAATAAGATACTTTAGATACCACATTGTCATTTTTGAAAAAAACAATAACATCATCATTATAGCTTTCAAAGCCAAACAGCTCCCTGTATTGCCGCATCTGATCAATGCTGCACTCAAAAAACTCCCTGACTTCCCCATAATCTTCATGCAAAAAGTTCTCTGACACCATGGGGTTTACCTCCCATGTGAAGTCCTGCCAATCCCTGTAGACATAAAAGCTTGCATACTTACAGGCCGCCGAATAGTCCGACAGCGCTCCCCCATCCCGATAGAGCACCTCCGTCAGGCTGACATTTACGCCGTTTTCCGCATAAAACGCCTCCAACGCCTCATTTGCCCGGGACACTCCCTCCACGGTCCCCGATGCGGACAGCAGCTCCAGAAACTCCTCCTCCGAATGAGAAGACAAATAATCCTCCACGAACAGGCAGGCGTTACTCTTTGCCGCTTCCACGTCTTCCGGCGAAACAAATCTTTCATCAAAACACAGTAAATTCAGATCATACGCTTCCGGTCCGCCCATGGGCAGAAAGCTGCCCGCCTCCCGCAGACCCGGATCAGCTCCCCTGCCATTTGATTCCGCTTCTCTGTCATTTGACCCTGCTTCTCCATCGCCCGATCCCGCCTTTCTGCACAGATGATCCGCATACCCATATGCCAGCCCGTAATTTCCCCACTCTGCATACCCTGCCAGCAGCACCCTCGCAAGATAATCCACAGAGTCCCAGGACCGAGGCGTAAGGTACAGCCGACTGCCGGAAACAGAAACTCCGTCATAGGATTTCTGCTGCAGCACCACAATCTCAATCTCCGGCAGTACCCCCTCAATCCGGGAGAGCATTCTGTCCGTAGCCGCAATACAGGCATTCCGCTCCTGCTCGCCGATGGGAAGCTCAAAATAATAGACCGCATAGTCCGTCTGTGTCTTTTCCACATCTTTCCGGAGATGGTACCCTTCCGATGTTTCACTGTAGTAAATAATGTCCCTTTCATAAGCACGTTCCGGAAATACTGCATTTTCTCCGCTTCCGGATGTCCCCGTATATGATTTTTCTGTCCCTTCCCCGTCTCCCGGCGTCTCCACCCCGGAGGTCGGTTCTTTTGTCCCTGTCTCGTCTCCTGGTATCGTTACTCTAGGAGCCGGTTCTTCTGTCCTCCCGTCCCCCGGCGCCGCTGTTCCCGAGGCCGGTTCTCCTGTTCCCTCCCCGTCCCCCGGCGTCTCGTATCCCACCGGTCCCGCAGATTCCTCATGTTCTTTATCGGCGCCGCAGGCAGTCAGGACTGCCAGCATGACGGCAGCGATCCATAAACACATTCTTTTTGTCATTAACCTTCCCCTCACCTTTCTTTCTATTCTGACTCTGACAGCCAGTACAAATAGCTTATCTCCTCATCAGACAGCGCTCTCCAATCTCTTTGATGTAATAATTCATTTCCCCTGGGGTCTTTTTCCACACAGGCGCCGCTTTGCCTTACCTTCTTGACCAAATGGCTCATCCGCAGCCTTTGATATTCCTCTGCGATATTCAGGAACCCGCAAAAAGGAAAAAGCGATGAGACAAATTCTTCCGTATCGGAAAAGACCACCCTATCATTCTCCATTGAAAATAATTCACGCGGCATCCATTTGTAATAGCTCTCCCCAATCAATTTCACTTTGATCGGGGAATCGTCATAATTGATTCTTTCCTTTCCCGGCAGGTCCAGCGCCTTTCTGATATATGGTCTCATCTGCTCCGGCAGCTCCTGTGGGTCAAGATCCTCCTCTCCGGCTTTTTTTGTCGCATAAAATTCACAGTCATAACCGTCCAGCTCTTTCTTAACCGCGTCATCGCCGCTGACAAAAATGACCGGTACGCCATGTCCCGCAAGCCAGTTTATCATCAGCCCCACTTCCCCGATGCTCTTTTCTCCCAGGAAAAGCTCAGCGATATCCGGCCTGATCGTATGCGGACAAAATCCCGGCTCCCCATTCTTTGGATGAAAACCGATCAGCATGGCAGCGTCATATTTTTCCATGTCTTGGATTGACCAGATATGTTCATAACATCTATAGCCTCTATCTGAAAAACAATCCACAATATTCTTCCCGTCATTATGGCAATCCGCCACTGCTATGCATGCGTTTCCGCATTCCTCAATTAATCGGATGACGCGCTCTGTTTCTTGTGCCATTTTTTCCCTGCAGACGTCATACTGCTTCATATCTGTAATTCCCGCGCACCCTTCCATATCAACGAGGATTAAAATATTATTATGCATTCTTTCCGCCCTTCTGTTTCATCCTGTAAATGTCCGGTATCCTGTTTTGGATCTCATTGTAAAAATTAATACAATTGGGGGAATAAACATCCCTGTCATCCGGAAGGCCGTTCGGACATCCGCCGCCGCAGAACAATGCATTTTTACATGTCCGGCACTCCTTAATCTTTGTGATATCTCTGGTCAGAAAGCTTTTTTCTTTCAGCCGATATTCCGGAAAATAGGTTCCGACTGCCTTTGTTTTCTGCCCAACGGCCAAAATACAATTGTAAATATCGCCATAGGGATCATAAAACCGCATAATGCCTTCCGGGTCACACGCTCTGATAATGGGACGAAGCGGCGTTCCTTTATACAGGAAATCAGACAGCGGCAGCATTTTCTTCAATATCCGATTTGCTCCTGATGTTCCCTTCATATCCTGTTCCATCAATTTCTCATACAGTACGTTCCCCTCGTCTTTCCCGCATTGAAACAATGGCTGTATTTCAAACTCCACCTTTTTGCCCCACTCTGTGGATTCAATCATGTTCTTTTCTCTTAAAAGGTCTTCAAAATTCCCCGAAGACAGGTTCATGCGTATAGTGACAGGGATTTCGGCAGACAGACACTTTTGGATTCCTGACAGGATTTTGCCATATGTTGGCTGCCCCTTTACCTGAAAACGTGTTTCGTTATGATTCTTTTCCGTACCATCCAGCGTAATCTGAATATTGGAAAACCGAACCGACCGTAACAGATCCATATATTCATCCAGATAAAATCCATTTGTAATCGCATAATACTCCGCTTTGGGCGCTTTGTGAAAGATATATTCTACCAGCCCTCTGTTTTCCGGCAAGAATGGTTCTCCTCCAAAAAAGCCGATATACTTTAGCCCGGGGGTGATCTCAAACACTTTGTCTATCATCTCCATAGTCATTGTTTTTTCACTTTTGACTGTATTCTCATAACAATACGGGCAGTGAAAATTACAGCGATAGGTAAGGACAAACCATGCCAGATCCGGCTTTTTCTGCTGACTGCTTTCTTTCAGCTGATCAATAATCTGATTTTTTATCTTGTCTTCTTCCTCTCTTGAAAGAAGATACTGCCTTTTTTCCAGGAGTTCGTACAGCCTTTTTTCTTCTTCTCCCACCGGGAGGATCTCATCCTCCTGCATCCATTTTTCAATAATTGCCCGTTCCTTCCTGTGAACCACGTCCAAAAGCCCATTGATACCATTGGCCAGCAAAATATCTCCCTGATCATTTTTCAGATCAATCACGACAAGATTATGAATGAATTTCATGATTTTAACGCCTCCCCTAAATAAGCTTCTCTAAATTCTCCCAGACAAACGGATCTCCCAAAGGACCGCATGCCGGCCGATAAACCTCACCGTCACCGCTTGTCAGCGGGAGCACGCAGCCTCCTCCGCATAAGTATCGCAGCTTACATTGCCTGCATTGTTCTATCTTAAATATCGTTCTGTTGCCCAGCTTTTCTACCTTATCCCGATCAAAAAACCTTTCTTTGTAGTTCCCTATTTTACCGCTTTTACCGTCCAGGCACAGACACCAGTAAATATCTCCGTTTGGCTCAAAGATCATGGGAACCGTTCTTGTAAGGTCGCACCTTTTGTATTTGATGTTGCGCCTTTCATTCAGGGGTCTATGCAAAAAGCCTGCAAGCCCACTGAGCTCTGTCAGAAGTTCCAAACGGCTGTTGATCGTGCCTAAAATAGATTTATATGTTTTTATATCTTCTGCCACCTCATCCCAACTGTAAAAGTGCTCATCTACGCCACCGCTGGTATAAAAATCCTTCGCCAAAACAAATCTCACTCTTGTATCCGACTGATCCAGAATACCGCTTTCCTGCAGCAGTTCTATGTATTCCGTTAAATGGCTGCGCAGTTCTTTTGTCCACATGGTTATAAGCGTGACTGTCTTATTCATCTGCTGCAGATATTTGACCCCTCCTGTAATTTTATCAAAGGAATTATCGTAATGATTGATCTGTCTGATCACTGCATCCGGCCCGTCAAGAGATATCTGGAACTCATCAAAAGCGCTAAAATCAATTCTGTCTTTATACGCCAAAATATTAACGCCATTTGTATAGAGGACTTTCTTTTTTGCTGCAACATTTCCGCAGATATAAGGGATCGTATCCATGTTAGACGGAAGAAGCGACTCCCCTCCGCTGACCACAAGCTCTTCGAGCTCCGTATCCTCAAAATATGGCAGCTGAAGGTATTCTTTGATGGATACTACATCATCTTTACTCATGCTCCTTACATACTCCGGTTTATGTTTATATTTTCTTTGATAACAATAATCACAATCAAAATTACAGCTATGAGTCAGATTAAACGTGATGGATCTGACCGGAAATTTTGACAGATGAAGCTCCGACTCCCGCTCTGACTGCCGATCCAATTCCTCCACTATCTCGGTTGGCAATATCTGTTTCTTTTCGTGGAAATGCTCCAGATAAATTTCTTCTTCACAGGAAAGAGGACTTCTTTTTTCAAGCTTGCTTTCTATCAATATCAGCCTGTCCAATTCTTCTCTTGTAATCGTTTCACGCCGAAAACTGATCAAATTCATGAGCAGAAATGCTTCCTCGTTCAATTTGTATATCAGATTGTCAAAAACAAACCTTTTCATAATGAATGTATTCTCCTAATCCTGTTATTTCTACATACGCTTTCACATGGTAAAGTGTCGATGTTCGTTAATGTACGATTCCTTCTCTCCTGTTCTTTACTGCGCCATACATTGCCATAAACCATGATAAACTTACATGCAAAACGCAGATTCAAAAAGTGAAGTTCTAATGGTTGCAGAAATCACACAAAAACAGCCAATCCAATCATCGACTAATCTCTTATAATACTATAACATATTATATTTTGTATTACAACCTGTAAATGAACAAATTTGAATTTCACCAAAGCTGTCTCCAATCCCTTAAAAAGTTAAGACACCACGCCTTTGGGGGTATATGCTGTTTTTGCTCAAAAAGCATTCACCTGCAAAGGAGGATGTCTTACAGAAAAATACATACCATACAAAGTTACTTTGCAACTGCTAAAAGGGAACAGGCAAAGGGCAGTTAAAAAATTTTTAGTAGAGTTACCAACGGGTTTGTGGTAAAATGTTGACACAGAAGGACATTGTGTCAACTTCTGAATTCCATGTGCGCTGAAGCGCACGTAATTTATGGTAAAATGAAACAGCTAAACAAATTCCCTTTGCCGTTTGGATTTTCAGTCAGATAAGGAGCGCATTGCCATGAACCGCATAAACATCAAAATGATAGTAACCGATTTAGACGGAACCTTATTAAAAAATGACAAAAGCATATCCCCCCGTACGGAAACCGTTATCAATCAATTGCGCCACAGGAACATCCTTTTTGTTGTGGCAACCGCCCGCCCCATCCGGGCGGTAAAAACATTCCTGCCATGGGTAACTTACGATGCCGCCATTTTTCATAATGGCGCTATCGTTATGGATCATGGGACTTTATTAAAAAACCTGGGAATTAAAAATCCCGGAAAGATCGTCCATTCTATCTTGGACGATAACCCGAATTATAAAATTGCTGTAGAATCTAACGACGTAATGTACAGTAATTTTGATGCGGGGGAAGTTTGGCCTGGAACTGACTACATCAGAACCGTTGATTTTAAGGAACTGAAGCATTCCCATGCAGAAAAAATTATTGTGAATGCCCATTCTACAGAAGACATGGATATTTTAAGGAAATATCTCACAGATGACTTGTATCTGCTGCCATCGGAAAACCACATTATTACCATTCACAACACACAATCAACCAAAATGAATGGCATTAAGACTTTGGCTGGACGTTATGATATTTCCCCTAGTGAGATTGTGGCTTTCGGAGACGATTACAACGACATTGACATGCTGAGATCATGCGGCATTGGGGTAGCTGTAGGAAATGCGCTGTCTGAGGTAAAAAAAGCGGCAAAAGAAATAACCGAAAGCAATGAGCAGGACGGTGTGGCCAAATGGCTGGAACGGTTTTGGGAAATGGAAAACAAGGGGGAAATTTGGTAATAATGGGGGATGATATTTTAGGGTATTTACGTAATGAAATTTATTCCAGGTGTAAAAAACCTGCTAATAAATTTGGAATGGGGTGCTGGTACCATATAGAGGCAGTGGTCAAAAATGGGGAATTGTTGGCACAAAAATATGGTGCGGATACAGAAATTGTAATGATTGCGGCATGGCTGCATGATATCGCATCCGTTACTGATTATGCTTTATATGAAAATCATCATATTTATGGTGCAGAGATGGCATATGACTTATTAACACAATTATCTTATGATAAATCTAAAATACCCTTGATACAGGCGTGCATAAAGAACCACAGAGGAAGCATATGTTTGGACAGAAACAGTGTGGAGGAATTATGTGTTGCCGATGCCGATGCAATTTCACATTTTGACAGCGTTCCCAGCCTGCTGTATTTAGTATATGCGGAACGGAAAATGACTTATGAAGACGGTAAAAGGTATGTGAAAGAAAAATTAGAGAGAAGCTTCCGTAAATTATCTGCCCAAAGTAAAGAATATTATAAAAGCAAATACCGGCAGGTTATGGAAATATTGGGTTAAAGGCCGGCACAGCGGGAAAATAACAGAAAGGATTCAGAACATGATGCCAAATGAATTTTACAGCGTTCCTTTTTTATACGATTCTCTCCAGCGCTCTCTGCGCATGTCCATGGGCAGTTTCCAGGGTGCCCTCCCCCGGGACGCGGCGCAGCAGGAACACAGCCCCGCCCTGCCGCTTACCGTGGACGTCCCCGGCTCCAAAAGCATCACCAACCGCGCCCTGCTTCTGGCAACCCTCGCGGACGGTGTCTCCACCCTCCGGGGGGCGCTTTTCTCCGATGACTCCAGGCATTTCCTGAAATGCATCCAGGACCTGGGCTTCGAGACCACTGTGGATGAACCGGCAAGAGTCATCACCATAAAGGGCCTGGGCGGCAGGATTCCCCTGTCCTCAGCAGACCAGTATGTGGGCAGCGCCGGCACCGCGGCACGCTTTCTCACCGCTTACCTGGGGCTCTCAAACGGCGTTTACCGCATGGACGCCTCCGAGCAGATGCGCAGACGCCCCATGGCGCCCCTTTTGGACTCCTTAAAAGAACTGGGCTGCGAGATCCTTTATGACGAAAACGGCGCCGAGGGCCATTTCCCCTTTACCTTAAAGGGGCATGGCTTCCAAAAAGACCGCATTGGGGTCAATATCGACAGCAGCAGCCAGTTCTTGAGCGCGCTCATGATCGTATCCTGCCTGTCCAAAGATCCCTTTACCGTCTACATCGAGGGCAGTCACGGCATGTCCTATATCGGCATCACACAGAAAATGATGGAACAGTTCGGCGTCACCGCCACCCCCCTGTACTACTGCTCAGGGAACGCCGCAAACCACAGCTGCACCGGCTGTGTCAACAGCACCCGCCCCATAGGCTACCGCACGGAAAGCGGGCAGCACTATACCCCGCTGGATTACCGGATCGAGCCGGATGTGTCCGCCGCATGCTATTTCTATGCCATGAGCCCCCTGTTAAACATTCCCGTCCGGGTAAACGGCGTACATTTCGACTCCCTGCAGGGAGATGTGGCGTTCATAAGGATTCTGGAACAGATGGGCTGCACCGCCGCCGACACCCCCGGAGGGATCGTGGTGGAACCGCCTGCGGAGGGGCATTTCCATGGGATCACAGCAGATATGTCCGCCTGCTCGGATCAGGCGATCACCCTGGCGGCGATCGCCCCCTTCGCGGACACACCAACGACCATAAACGGCATTGGCCACATCCGCTTCCAGGAGAGCGACCGTCTCTTGGCCATCTCCACAGAGCTATCCAAAATGGGCATTGTCTGTGAGACGACAGAGAGCAGCCTGACCATTCATCCCGGCTGTCCCAGGCCCTCCACGGTGAAGACCTACGAGGACCACCGCATGGCAATGGGCTTTTCCCTGACGGGACTTCGGGCAGAAGGCATCATCATCGCAGATCCGGGCTGCTGCCGCAAAACCTTTGAGAACTATTTTGAAGTACTGGACTGTGTGGCGGATACCCTCAGACAGTCCTGATCTCCCCTGCGCTGCCCCCGTAACTTGCAGCCGCACGGAATCTCAGCCATCGTTCCACGATATAACTACAGTCATGCCATCACAGTTCCTGAACCTTACGCCCTGACCACCGCCACCCCATAGCCGTCCAGCACAAGACTGCCATTCACAGTATTTCCCGTGACCAGGTCAAGACCTCTCACATCCTCCACGCGGACAGTCTCCCCGGAGCAGTTCAGGTAAAACTCATATACGCCCTCCTCCCCGGTGCGGACATGATACTCCACACCCTCCGGCATACGTCTCACGGCAATGCCCGCATCGGTGAGCATCTTCTCAAATAACGGAACCATGGCAGAGCTTTCCGTCCGCGCCGCCATATAGTATGCCGCGCCCCGGGAAGCGCCCTCTCCCAGGCGCCTGCAGGTCAGCGCCGCGCCTCCCGCATAGAAATCCTCCGTATAAGTCCCCAGGACCTCCGCGTCCACGACTTTGAGGATTTCCGCGTAATCCCGCACCTCCCACCTGCTGCCGTCCTTTAACACAATTCCGTTCCTGTCTGAAGGATATAAGCTGTCAATCTCCTCGCTGACGACGCCAAACAGACTTTTAAGCCCCTCCCCCGGGAACCCTCCCAGGAAGCAGAGCTGATCCTCATCCACATATCCCGTAAAATACGTGGCAAGCAGCTGGCCGCCTCTCTCCACAAACGCCTTTAAATTAGCCGCCGCCCGGGGCGTGACCATATACAGCATGGGCGCCGCCACCACATCATAGCGGCTCAGATCCTCGTCAGATCCCACCACATCCATATCAATGCCCAGCTTCAAAAATTCCTTCCAGATATCCACGCAGACCTTCTCATAATTTTTGGTCTTCTGTCCAAGAGCCTTCACATCCCAGATTGCCCACCGGTTGTCCCAGTCAAACAGGAGAGCCGCCCTGCTTTTGACGACAGTGCCCGCCGCGGGCGCGATCTTTTTCAGGATCTCCCCAACCTCTGCCACCTCCCGGAATACCCTGGTGTCTTCCCCACCGCTGTGGTCCACCACCGCCCCATGGAACTGCTCATAGGAGCCGCGCCCCTTCCTCCACTGAAAATACTGCACGGAATCCGAGCCTGCCGCCACTGCCTGCAGGCAGGCAAGCCTGTGTACCCCCGGACGCTTCAGCTTATTGACCCTGTGCCAGTTGACCAGGCCCGGCGCACTCTCCATCATCATAAATGGCACATCCCTTTTCAGCGAGCGCATCATGGCATGATGGAAAGCTGTCTCCGCAAAAGTCTCCGCCAGGGTTTCCTGATCGTTGTGGAACGTTGGATAATTGTCCCAGGAAACCACATCCAGGTGCGGCGCCAGCTTCCGGTAGTCCAGCCCCCCGAACATCTGCATGAAATTCGCCGTTACCGGCACATCCGGCGTCACGCTGTGCAGGGTATTGATCTCAAACTGCATGAAATCGTCCGTGCTCCAGGTGGTAAAACGCTTCCACTCCAGGTTCAGCCCCATGACGCTGGTTTCCCCGTTGGCAAAGGGCGGCTCTATCTGTTCAAAGCTGTTGTAGTGATGGCTCCAGAAGGATGTCCACCATGCCTTGTTCAGCTTTTCTATGTCATGGTCAAACTTCTCCGCCAGATACTCCCTGAACTTCTGCGCACAGTGTGGGCAGTAGCATTCTCCCCCGAATTCATTTGAAATATGATACATCACCACCCCCGGATGGGAACCCAGGCGCTCTGCCAGCTTCCTGTCGATAACCGCCACCTTCGCCCGGTACTCCGGCGAGGTCATGCAGTGATTATGACGCACCCCGTGGTGATTGCGCACACCCCTCTCATCCACGCGCATGGCTTCCGGATATCTCTCGTCCAGCCAGGCAGGACGGGCGCCGGAGGGCGTAGACAGGATCGTATAAATGCCGTTTTGGTACAGGTTGTCTATGATCTGCTCCATCCATTCAAAATGGAACTCCCCTTCCACAGGCTCACAGGCCGCCCAGGAAAATACCCCCAGCGTTACACTGTTGACCCCCGCCTTCTTCATCAGGCACACATCCTCTTCCAGGATATCCGGCCTGTCCAGCCACTGGTCCGGATTATAATCCCCTCCGTGTACAAATCCTCCGATCCTGGGAAACAAAATCTTTTTTTCCATTTTCACATCCTCCTAATTTAGTTCCCGCCTGCGGGAACTTGTTCCGCTCTCTGCACTTCAACGCCCCCTGGTCCGGAAGGAAATTTCATCTGATAAGGACTCAGCTGGAATTTCCTTCCGGGGCGTTTTAAGCTGCGAGACTGTTGTGTTTTACTGCGTAACAGTTTTCATAATTGTATCACGGAACTACTTGGCTTGTCACCTATAATATGCTATACTGAAAACCTATACATCCCGCAAATACAACAATTTAAAACTCGTAGAATTGCTTACAATGCGCCTTCAAAGTGCATTGTGATTGTATAATTACGGAACATTCAGTATATGCACAAAAAAAAGAAAGGCATGGTTATCAAGATGAGCAAGAAAAAGATAGTTGTTTCACTGGGGCACAGCGCCCTGGGTTATACCACCGAAGCCCAGCGGGACGCCGTGCGGGTGACTGCAAAGGCGCTTGCCGACCTGGTGGAAGAAGGTTATCAGCTGACCATCACCCACAGCAACGGTCCCCAGGTCAGCATGATTCACAAGGCAATGACAGAGCTGCGCCGGGTATACATTGATTACACCCCTGCCCCCATGTGCGTCTGTTCCGCCATGAGCCAGGGCTACGTGGGCTATGATATCCAGAATACCCTGCGCTCGGAGCTTCTGGGCAGGGGAATCTCCAAACCGGTCAGTACAATCCTGACACAGGTGACGGTAGATCCCTATGACGAAGCATTCTATGAACCCACCAAGGTCATCGGCCGCTACATGTCCAAAGAGGATGCGGAGATCGAAATCAAAAAAGGCAACTATGTCCGGGAGGACCAGGGCAAGGGCTTCCGCCGCGTGGTCGCCGCTCCCAGGCCCATCGACATCGTGGAGATCGAGGCAATCCGCGCCCTTGTGAACGCGGATCAGGTCGTTATAGCCTGCGGCGGCGGCGGGATCCCCGTCATAGAACAACAGCATATTTTAAAGGGCGCTTCCGCCGTTATTGAAAAGGACGCGGTTGCGGCAAAGCTTGCCGCCGACTTAAACTGCGACGAGCTGATCATCCTCACCGACGTGGAATACGTCTACAGAGACTTCGGCACGGAGCATCAGGCTCCCATCACTTCCATGACCATTGCGGAAGCAAAAGCCTCAATCGCTCAGGAGCAGTTCTCAGAAGGCACCATGCTGCCCAAGATTGAAGCCGCCATAGCTTACCTGGAAAAGGTTCCTTCCGGCAGAGCCCTGATCACCTGCCAGAGCAGGGTAAAGGAAGCCGTAAAAGGCAGGACCGGCACCGCCATCACTGCCTAACCCGCTTAAGAAGATCCCGGCCGTCGGGATCTTTTATATTATTTCAGAAAAGCTTTTTTAGGAAAACAACCGCCTGACAACCTGAATTATGTTAAAATTGATGCAAAAGTGATGCAATATTGATGCAATATTCCCTTAAAGTACTATTGTCTATTTATGGTGATAGATGTATATTAATATCAAATCAACAAATTGGCACATACTATGAATACCGTATGTTAAAAACATAAAAACACAAAGGATGATAAGGACTATGTTTTATTGGATAATTTACGCTGGAATTTTACTTTATATGGAGCTGGTCTTTCATTTTGGATGCTTTGGGCTGCGAGGCGGCAATCCCCTGTTTGCACTGGGGCTGATCTCACTGATTGCCTGCATTCAGGCGCTGATAAGCGGCATCCAGCAAAAGAAATGGCGCAGACGGATATTTTGGATCCTGACAGTGCCGGAATATCTGATATTTGCAGTACAGGCTGTGTACTTTCAAATATTTAAGCAGCCCCTGCAGATCGGCATGGCGATTGCCGGAGGACAGGCTGCACTGAGCAACTACTGGCGGGAGACTCTTGTAGGCATCCTCCACACCCTTCCTCTGCTCATAGTGCTCGCGCTCCCTCTGATTGCCGTGAGGATATTAATGTTCAGACACAAAACCTGGCATCCCTTCCCACTGCAGGGGATCCAGAAACTGCGCATTGGGCTGGGAGCATGGGCGGCACTGCTTTACTGTGTGTGCTGCATGGCGGTAGGCAGCATGCTGAAGACCAGTTATTCCGAGGATTATCTTGAGTTTTATGACCCCAACACGGTCATCCAGAATATGGGCGTCCTCACCATGGTCCAGAGAGACGGATGGTATGAGCTGCAAAGCCAGTTCAACGAGATTGCCAGACGGAACCAGCCGCCCTCTGTACCCGACTCCGTACAGCCGTCAGTAAGTTTTCTGGAGCAGCTCGCCCAATCAGCACTGGGTGATGTACACTTTGCCAAAAATACCCTGACTCCAGGGGATGAAAATCCTGACCAGGGGCAGGCAGCTGCCGACCCTGACCCCAACGAAACCAACCCCTCCGAGGTACATGAGCAGGAGCCTGACACCTCCCCCAACGCCTGGGCGATCAACTATGAGAAGCTGTCTGAGCTGTCCCAGGCTAACAAGGAGACAAAATGGCTTGCGGACTATATCACAGGGCTCACACCCACCAACCGCAACATTTATACCGGATTTTTTGAGGGATACAACCTGATCTACCTGACGGCAGAGGGCTTTTCCACCTATGCGGTCAGGGAAGACCTGACTCCCACCCTTTACAAAATGCTGCACTCGTCCTTTGTGTTCAACAATTATTATGTGCCACTCTGGCAGACAAGCACCAGCGACGGGGAATATGTGAACTGTACCGGCCTGATCCCTGACGGACAGCGCAGCATGAAGAAAAGCGCCGCCAATAACATGGCGTACACCCTTCCCCGCTTCTTTGCCACCGAGAACGTGTACAGCTGGGGATATCATGACCACAACCTGTCCTACTACGACCGGCACCTGACCCATCCGAATCTGGGATACGATTTCAAGGCGTCAAAGCTGGGCGATACCGCAGTGCTGAAAAGGGACGGCCTGCCGGAGGAATCATGGAACAACTACCTTTTCCCTATGGAGAACCCGGAATCCTGGCCGGCGTCAGACTATGACATGATGGTGGGGACCATCCCCGAATACGTGAACCAGGACAGATTCCATGTATA
The DNA here is from genome assembly GCA_948470905.1 of uncultured Lachnospiraceae bacterium. Lineage (GTDB taxonomy): Bacteria > Bacillota > Clostridia > Lachnospirales > Lachnospiraceae > Acetatifactor. Next base: position 41,010 of record CAOKQK010000004.1, read on the forward strand.
CTATATGACTGTATCAGGCCATATGAACTATTCCTTCTCCGGGAACCGGATGGCGAGGAAAAACAAGGATGCCGTAACAGGGCTGGATATGTCCGAAAACGCCCAGGCATATATCGCCTGCCATATTGAGTTGGATAAGGCTCTGCAATACCTGCTGGAACAGCTGGAGCTTGCGGGCAAGCTGGAAAACACCGTGATCTGCCTCAGCGCAGACCACTATCCCTACGGGATGAGCGAAGACCAGTACGAGGAGCTTGCCGGGAAGGATCTCTCCGGCGCCATGGATATGTACCGCAACAGCCTGATCCTCTGGAATGCAGGCATGCAGGAACCTGTCATCGTGGACAAGGCATGCTGCTCCGTGGACGTCCTGCCCACCCTGCTGAACCTGTTTGGATTTGACTACGATTCCAGGATGTATGCCGGGAGGGATATCTTCTCCGACGAGGAAGGGCTTGTAATCTTCAACGACAAGAGCTTTGTATCCGACACCGTGGCTTATAACAAAAAGCAGAAGACCACCACCTGGCTAACAGATCTGTCGCCGGAAGAACAGGACGCCTACTTCAAGGCGAAGCAACAGGATGTGACCGCAAGATACCTGTTCAGCGCCTACATCCTGCGCAACAACTATTATGACATTGTCCAGCAGTGCGTGAATGCAGATTAAAGGCTCGCCACAGCTGCACAAGCTGCATTACAGATGTACACTGCCAGGCGCACCTACACACAAGGGCACATGCCGCATTACAGCATGTGCCCTTTGTCTTTTTTGCCTCTATAATTTCTTTACTTCTTTCAATACGCTCATCCAGCATCCCTCGGCCCCGATACCGTCCCTGGGCGGAATGAGAATCCCCCTTTCGATAAGCGCCTCTATAACGGAATCCAGCACAGGCATACCTGCAATTTCGTCGAAAAATTCCCATTCCTTCAGCAGATAATCCGGCACAGCCCTGCGGATCAATGCCGCAATTTTTTCCGCCACAACCTCCACGTCCTTTTCAAGGCTGCTCTCTTTCCTCAAACCACGGCTGATATCAAACACCCTTTGCCGGTCCTGCCAGGCCGTTACAAGAATCTTTGTATAGAGTACATCGCCCTCGCGGTACAGATAACCGCTCTCCATAGCCTTTGCGGCATGTTCCTGTTCATCCTCTGTCAGGGAGGATACCTCCAGACCGCCGATGGCACGGATGGCAAGCTGGATCTGAGGATCCATGGATATATTATGTTCACAGTGAAAATGTGCCCTGATCCGCGTGACATATAGGTTTCTCAGCTCTACCCAGGCATACCCGCATACATTTCCCGCCGCGATACTGTCATTCCCGCCGCCGTAATGCTTTCCGTTATCCACAAATCCATACACCGTGAAAGGACGACCTTCTTCCGGGGTCTGAGGGAAGTATTTCGCATTCAGGACACGCTTCACCCGCTCCGAAAAGATACCCGACAGCAGCTGGACCTGCTGCCACAGGATCAGATTTAAATCAACCTTCTTGTTGAGATACGGAAAGGCAAGATATTCTTCCTTATGCTTTTCAATGTACTGGCAGATACTGTCACAGACCTTCGGAATCTGCTCTGCATAGATACCATGGGCCTGCTCTGCCACATCCCTGTCAAGCAGGATGAAATTTATCCCGTATCTGCCGTTCTCCATCCGGCGCAACAGCCCATACTTGCCGTTTGCGCCTTCTGTAAGGATTTTCAGTTCTTCCTCCACATAGACGGTGGGCACATTCAGCTCCTCCGCAATCTCCGATGCACTCCTGGGCTTTCCATGGCAGAGCCAGACCACATGCTTTGAAAACATTCTATGACAGACATCGCGTGGGTCTCCCCAACCGGGGCTGCCTGATCCCCATATATTGTAATCAATCTCATCAAGAGCCACAGGTTTGTTACAGGTTTTTTCCATCTTATCCATCTTGTCAATCTCCTTTTCCATCTCGCATTTCAGCTTCTGCCTTGCTGAAAACAGCCTCTGACGAACGGCTCCCTCGCTGGTTTTCTGGCGCCTTGCAATCTCTGCGGTAGAAAGTCCGTCCAGGTAATACAGAATCATCACTTCCCGGTATGCCCTGGTCAGAAAAGCGATCCGGCGGTAAACTGCCCCAAGCAGCTCCTCACTGTCATCTTCGTCTTCCCGGTCAGGGACCAGCGCCAGAACTTCCTCCGCATCTCCGCCATAGGAGTTATCTAAGCGGCGCTTTCTGGTCTCTGAAAAATCCGCATAAACATTCCTGGCAACCCTCCACACATACGGATACAGATTTGCAATCTCCCCGTCCGTATGCGCGGCTCTTACCAATGCAAAGATAATATCCGAACACAGCTCCTGGGCTTCATAGCTGTCGTCAGTACGCGCATAACAAAACCCATACAGCCGGTCCAGCAGTTCGTCATCAAGGCAATTCAGCAATTCTTTCTTTTGCATGTTGATTACTCCAAATTTGCTCCAAGCGATTGATCAATGCTTTCACCTGTATAGTCTGTGAAACTCCTGAATTGTTAGGCGGAAATTTTAAATTTTTTCAATGGGCAGCCAGATCTGGATCATCCGCTCCGCCCTGGGCAGCCAGTGATACACCTCAAATTCCGGAGCCTGCTTCAGCTGAAACCCCATCTCAGGCATCCATTCCGTCAGGATCTGGGGTCTCTGGTTCAGGATTTCAAAATAATCCGGAATCGGCCTTGTTGTTACCTTTGTCTCAAAGACAACATAAGTGGCTTTCGGCACAGTGATATTCTCAAAGCCCATGGTTTCCACGAAATCCACGCCTGTTACCTTGTGGTCATAGAGATGGTCCCTCTCCCAGGCACGCAGCTCGTGACAGTAGCAGAAATCATAGCCCTCATCGGTTAGGTTGGTGACAACTCCATAGCTGTCTCCGCCGTAGGACGCACCCATCAGAAACCACTGTTTGCCCCTGGTGGAGATAAACATCTGCTCCTCCTGCTTCTCGCGCTCCTTTCCATAGGGCGCTCCGGTAAAATGGGACCTGTAACCGGTCAGGATCATTTCATTTCTTTCCTCAATTCTGTAATTCATACTTCTACCGCCTTTCATCGAAATATTCAGCACAAGGCGGGAGAATGATCTCAGACTGCTTCCTCCGTACCTTGCCTGGGACGGCAGGATACCGTGGAACTTCTGGAATGCCCTCGCAAAGCTGTCCGGACTCTCATAGCCATATTTCATTGCGGCATCTATTACCTTGATATCGCAGGAAGCAAGCTCGCTGCCCGCAAGCGACAGTCTGCGGTTCCGGATGTATTCCCCCAGGGTAAACCCACAAAGGATACTGAAGACCCGCTGGAAATGATAGCTTGACGAAAAGCCCTGCGCCGCCACCTCATCATAATCAATCTCCTCCAGCAGATGGTCTTCAATGTAGTCCACCGCATTCTGTAATCCCGTGATCCAGTCCATACACTCTCCCTCCTCATACTCCAGTTACGCCTCTTTGTTCCGAGGCTACTGTTATTCTACCAAAAGGCACTTCTGTTTTCCCGATCTTTCGTGCTTTCCTCTGGGGGATAAATTTTTTCGTCAGGCAGCAAATCAGTTATGTCCTGCCCCATCTCTTTTCTTCTCCTCAAGTCATCTACATACTCTGTAATATCAGTGAGTTTAACAATCCACTCATGGACATATCTTCTCAGCGCCTCTCTTCTCAAGCCTATCTGTATGGAACGATGGTTTAAAGCGTTTCCGGATATGTCACGTTCCGGATCCCACTGGCACCGTATATCTGAATTCTGTATCCGGGACCGCCACTCCTCATAGCTGTCATAGACACCCTCCTGATAACTGGATAAGACAGCGTTTTTCACCATATGGTCGAACCCTTCCCTGCGCAGTTCAATCGCCAAAGTGTGTTCCTGGTTCTCCTTTGTCCCCCATCCGCTCCGGTACATCATCCACAGAAAAGAAGGCTTGATCCAGGTCATCCTGTCCATTTTAAACTTCGGGCCGAATGTTCCCAGCCGAACTGCCTCACGGGCAATATCTCCTGCATATGCCTGATATACGCGGATGGTTTCCGTTGTATAAACAGCTCTGATTTTCTTATTTTCCACTTTTTCAACCTCTTTTCGCATGAACTTTATCTTTTTTCAATCTGCTATCCCCATGGCTCCAACCTCCGTCTTCCGAACCCGCATTTCCCTTTCGGGCCGCCAATGGCATTCCCCTACACAATTCATGGATCAGGCTTTCCGCTTTTTTGTCACCCTGCCTGCTCTGTAAAGAACTGCACGCTCCCGACCGATTAATGTCAGTCAGACAGCTGTGATTGTCTGATATCTATTTTACAGCCTTCTGTAACAGAATGCAAACAGATCTCCCCTGATAAATTTCATATATTTTTCATCTGCTCCTTTGTTATTTCAGAAAAATGTGCTATACTGATTATTACAGAGCACTATTATGCTCACTGCCTTAAAAAAGCATCTGTCCAGGCAGCATCCGGAGGGATTTATGCTGCTCTGGCAAATGCGGAACTAAATGGAGGGGAATTTGATGGACGGCGGAAACAGTAAAACAACTTTCGAGGCATGCTGCAATTTTATCAGGGCTTTTTCCACCTGCATGCATGACTATCTCTATGTCTATGACCTTACAGGCGACGCCTATTACATTGCAGAGCCGGCTGTATCCCGTTTCAGGCTGCCAGGCTGCCTTTTTCAGAATGTAGTGGCAACTCTTGCCACCTTTGTATATCCCGAGGATGAAGCTATGCTCAATTCGGACTTGGAGCTCCTGCTTTCGGGTGAAAAGGATGAACACAACCTGGAATACCGCTGGCTGGGCCGGGACGGTTCACCTATATGGATCAACTGCAAGGGACGGCTGATCACATCGGAAAACGGACATACTCTCATGATTGGCTGTATCAACGAGATTGGGAACCTTGCCAAGGCTGACAATATCAGCGGGCTTCTGGGAGAGTCCTCCCTGCGGGAATACATACAGCAGCTATTGCCTGCAACTGACGACGCCCTGTTCCTGCGGATTGGCATAGATGACTTCAAGCTGATCAACGAAAGGCACGGAACTGAATACGGCAACTTTGTCCTTCGGGAGGTTGCCGGCTGCATTGTCAATTGCCTCTCTCCCAGCCAGTCAGCGTACCGCATTGTGTCAGACGAATTCATGGTGGCAGATGTGTCAGGCGCCGGTTACTACGAGATGAACAAGCTTTACCACAACATCCGTTCTGCCGTGGACAGCGTGGTCGCAAGGGAGAAATATAAGTCCATCTACACGATTTCCGGTGGACTGCTCTCTCTGAAAGATTTGGACTGCTCCCTCCCGAACAGTGTGGACGAGATCATGAAGCTGTCTGAATTCGCCCTCACAGAGGCAAAGAACCGCGGCAAGAATCAGATGTACTTCTTCCGGCCGGACGATTATGACCTGTTCCTGCGCACCCGGTATGTCCGCAGCTGCCTCCGTCAGGCACTGGCAAACGACTTCAAAGGCTTTGAGCTGTATTATCAGCCCATTGTCAGGTCAGACAACGGCGGGCTGTTTGCCGCAGAGACCCTGCTGCGCTTTCACTCGCCCAGCGGGGAGAACATTTTCCCCATGGAATTTATCCCTATCCTGGAAGAAAGCGGCCTGATCATTCCCGTGGGAAAATGGATCATCCGCAATTCTCTTTCCATGTGCAAAAGATTCCGTGAGCAGTACCCCGGCTTTATGGTTTCCATCAACCTGTCCTACATTCAGCTTTTAAAAAGCCCCATGTTCGAGGATATTACGGAATCGCTGAAAGACGTCGACCTTCCCCCGTCCTGCCTGATTGTGGAGCTTACAGAAAGCGGGCATTTAGAAGATAGTATTGCAGTACAAAATGTCTGGCGGAAGCTGCGTGAGATTGGAGTACATATTGCGCTGGACGATTTCGGAACCGGCTACTCTAACCTGATTAACATTGGGAATCTGAAGCCCAATATCGTAAAAATAGACCGCAGCTTCACTCTCAAAGCGCTGAACTATGAATATGAACATGAATTACTGATACATATCATCAAGATGGTCCACAGCATCGGCTTGAATCTGGTGGTGGAAGGCATCGAGACGGATGATGAACTGCAGCGCATCACTGCTTTAAATCCGGACTATATACAAGGCTACTATTACAGCAAACCCTGCCCTGAGAGTGAATTCTCGGAGAAATACCTTAAATAACTGCCTGATCAACAGCCCCGCCGCAGGCTAGCGGGGCATCAATCCTGTAGCGCAGTAAACTGAGTACACTCATAGGGCGCTATGGTATGTGACCCTCAAAGCATTTGCCAAGGTCATACAGTCACTTGGCCCATTACCCGCCGGGAAATGGGCGCCGCCAGGCGCACCACTACAAAAAAACATCCGCCTCCTGCCAAAACAGGAAACGGATGCTTTTTATTTTACTTGATCTGCTACAAGGTAGATATGAACAGCCAGATCTTACTTAGCCTGGGAAGTGATGATAACTGCGTTCAGTCTGCCCCAGTCAAGATGCTCCTCGACACCCTTGACTTCAATGGTGATCACGCCGTCAGTAACAGTCGCAGTGAAATGACCCTCTGTGAAGGTTGCTTTCTCAGGTGCAACCAGAGTCTGGCTCTCGCCATTTACAGTAATAACAGAAGAAGCCTGTGTCTTAGCGTCAAGGTCGCCGGACAGTACCCATACATCATAGGTGCCGTTTGCCACATCTGCCTTAAACGTGATAGCGGTGTCTTTTGTGCTCAGAGCCTCGCCGCCTCTCAGGTCGCTGCTGGTGTAGCCAAGTGTCGAGCACTCGTTCATTCTCCAACGTCCCAGCTGGTTATCAACAGCGAAACCTGCGGTCTTGCCTTTCTCATATACGGTAGAAGCGTTAGTATCGTTCTTGCCCTGTGCAAGCACAGCAATGTAACCATTTGCCGTTGTAGGCATTACCTTATTCTTGTCCTTATCTGTCTGCTCCTGAGCCAGGGTGATGTCATAACCAACCTGGGTAACAGTGATGGAAGCCTTCTTGTCAGAACCAGCCACTGCTACAGCATACTCAACCTTGCCGTTTACATCATAAGCGGTATCAGCATATGTATTGCTGGAAGCGGTTCCGATCTTGGTGCCGTCTCTGTATACATCATAGGAAGAAGCGCCGCTTACTGCGTCCCATGTAAGGTTTGCAGTCAGCACTCTCTGCTGCTTTGTGAAATCATGAGAACCCTGTGTAGCTGCTGCCAGGTTCTTTACTTCACCTGCCGCTGTGGAATCCGTTGCAGGTGCGCTGGTAGCACTGGGTGCAGGTGTTGCGGTGCTGGGTGCTTCCGGTGTTGTAGTGCTGGGTGCTGAACCGGTAATCTGCAGTACCTGACCCGCAAAGATAAGCTTTGCATTCTTGATGGTTGCGGAATTCAGGTTGTAAATATCAATCCACTTGCTGCCGTTGCCCAGAAGCTTCTTGGCAATACCATAAAGGGTGTCGCCTCTCTGTACGGTGTATGTGCCGTCAGCAGAAATGGTAGCGCTGGTGCTGGGTGCAGGAGTGCTCTTGCTGGGCTCAGATGTTGCCGCACTGGGTGCAGGAGTGCTCTTGCTGGGTTCCGGTGTTGCTGCACTGGGCTCAGGAGTGCTCTTGCTGGGTTCGGGTGTAGCTGTGCTGGGTTCCGGTGTTGCTGCACTGCCGGCATCTGCTGCGCCTGCGGTCAGAACCATATTGTCATAGAAGGGACCTTCGCCTCCTGACACAAGCTGGATACCAGCTACGCTGAACTTTGTGATCCCGGGTGTAGCCGCGCCGTTTGCATGGGTGCCTGCATCTACGATGTTGCCGCCCTTATTGTTGCCGCGGGGCTTGATGTAAGCGTCCTGAGTGAACTGACCGTCTCTCTTCTGGCCATTCTCAGTGTCCTCTGCTGCGAAAAGCTTCCACTTGGTATCAGCTCCCTTGTAGTCGCCGTCGGGCTCATAGACATTCATGGTGAAGCTCAGGACACCGTCCTTGTTGGACTTGTCGAGATCAATATCAATAGACACCTTTCTCCATGCAGCCTTGCTGCCGCCTACCCACTCAAATACCTTGCCGCTGGTCGCATAATCAGTGCCCGATGCAGCTCCGTCAGCATAGCCGGGCATGATGTTCATGTTGCCGCTGCCTGCGCCGCCCATATTGATCAGGGCCTTGCCTTCGCTGTCATAAATGACCATGGCATTCGCCACGCCTTCGTTGAACACTTCATACTCCAGCTTTACGTGTCCTGCAGAAACTGCGGAAGCCAGCTTGTAATCTGCCTTTGCCTTGCCAGCCAAAGCAAGCTTGTTGGATGTGTTGCCGCCCTTATCTGTGTTGACGCCCGAAACAGATCCTGCGCTGACAGTCCAGCCAGCGGGAAGCTCAGCCTCATCCGTATAGATGGGAGTGCCTGCCTCAGCTGCCTGTACGGAGCCTGCCGGCAACATAGGGAAAGTCAAAGCCGCAGCAAGCGCAAGTGCCAGGGCTTTGTTCCCTTTGCTTAGAAATTTCCTTTTCATTTCTTTTCCTCCTTACATATTGTCTATCCTGACCTGTTTTCTTACAGCACACGGTCATATAGTATAATTAAGTATACAACTTTTATATCCAAATGTAAAGTGGGCTTTGTGAGTTTTTTCTGGATTTACCGCCAAACAACAATTTTTGCAAGGTAATTTTTCATAGATTATGGTGGTCTTTCCAACGAAAATATTATATAATGACCATGTCAGGGACGCACAGCGCCCCCGAGCCTGCAAATCACCGGCAACATGCTTTTTTTATATCAGTCTCCCAACAGATACGCCCCGGAGGGAAATTCCAGCTGGGTCCTTTTCAGGTGGAATTTCCTTCCAGAACAGGGGGGCGTAGGAGTGAAGAGACGGAACTTTAATCAGGAGGAAACTTATGGCACCCTATGTTATTCCCGAGGCTTCCGGCGCCTCCATCCGTCCCATGCAGCTTCTAAAAGACACTTATTTCCCCGTCACGGATTTCGGCGCAGGCACAAAGAACCCCCCCCTGTGCAACACAGAAGCGTTTAACAGCGCCATCTGCGCCGCTGCGGCAAAGGGGGGAACCGTCGTCATCCCCTCAGGAACCTTTTATGTACATACGATCCTTTTAAAAAGCAACGTGAATCTGTACCTGGAAGAAGGCGCCGTCGTGGCCGCGGCAGAGCCCGGCAGCCCCCTGCCTCAGGGCAGCGAAGGAAAAGGGCTAATGCCATCCGCCGGGGGCTGCTGCGCGGAGCCGGAGGTCAACCCCTACCTGGGGCTCCAGGACCACGGGCACTCTTACTTTGCAAATAGTCTGGTGTACGGCGCCGACCTGGAAAACATCATGATCTACGGCAAAGGGCTGTTCACCGGGGGCAGATTCGACACGGAAAGCGGCATCCTGGAATACGTCCTCCAGGGCGGCGACCCAAAAGAGCCCAAGGACCGTGAGGCCAGAGGGCACCGCGGCGAGTGGTTCGCCAACAAGGGCATCGCCCTGGTACGCTGCAAGAATATCGTGTTTGAAGACTTTTCCATCACCATCGGCGGGCACTTCGCCATCATAACCGAGGGCTGCGAGAACCTGTATGTGAACCGTCTGCTGGTGGACACCACCAGGGACGCCTTCGACATCGACTGCTGCCAGGATGTCACCGTCCTGCACACCACCTGTAACTCCCTGACCGACGACGGGCTGTGCCTGAAAGCCTCTTTCGGAGCAGGCGTCTTCAAGCCTCTGCAAAATGTGCTCATCGAGGACTGCATTGTCAGCGGATATGACGCCGGCAGCGTCTACGCCGGGGAATACACCCGGGACAAGCTGGCGGCACAGGATCGCTGCGGCCCAACAGGACGTGTGAAGTTCGGCACCGAATCCACCTGCGGCTACCACCGGGTAACGATCCGCCGGGTGCGCTTTGACCGCTCCAGAGGCTTTGCCATGGAGGCGGTGGACTGTTCCAGTTTAACGGACGTTATTTTTGAAGACTGTCTGCTGGACAATGTCTCAAGCTCCCCTATTTTTATCCGCGCAGGCGACAGGGGCAGGTTCCCGGTGACAGGCCACAGCGCCTCCACGGCTTTTCCCGCCCCGGGACCCGATGTGCGCATGGACAGCCGGGGCTGGGTGCTGCCAAACACCCCCGGCTACCACTGCTATCCCGCCGCCAGGTACACCCCTCATTACAACCGTACAAAGACCGTCACGGCGGACGGGCATTCCTCCTTTGAGATCGTGGACCCTGATGCCCCCGTCATATGCAACCCGGCAAATTATATGGAACAGGACGGACATATCTACCTGAAACGCTGGCAGCCTTTCGGAGATGACTCCTCGGCAGCCGGCTCCTATGAGCCCGACCTTTCCTGTGAGATACTGCCGGAGGACCTGCCCCTCTATGCCAACGGTGTGGGCTGTGCGGAACTGGCAAAGGTGGAAAACGTGCGTATCCGCAATGTGAAGATCACCAACGCCGACCCCCGCTACCCCATCCTTCTGATGGGGATGACGGATTCCCACCTGAAAAATGTCCTTCTGGAAAATATTTCCGTGGAATACCGGGGCGGACTTGCCATGGAACATGCCGTGGAACAGCGCCAGCTTAATACCGAGTGGAAGTTCTCACAATTCCACGCAAAAGAGCATGTGCAGAACCTACCCTGGCTTGCCAACACCTTCTTCTTAAAAAATGAAGGGCTGCTGCCCCGGGCGGACTGGGATGCAGAAAGCGGCTGCTGGAAAGACGACCCCTACAACGTGCCGGAACTGCCGGAGGTCTACCCGGAACCCAGCAACTGGGGCATCCTGCCCGCCTACGGACTCTTTGCAAGGCATGTGGACGGGCTGACCCTGAAAAATATCAGCATATCCTGCAAGGTGCCTGACAGCAGACACGTCTGCGTATTCGACGACATGAGCGGCGTGCGGGTGGAGGGCCTCACCGCAGACTGCGCGGCAGGCATTGCTCCCATTGCTGTCATCACTGATCACTACAGAAGACATACCAATGGGGAAAACGTGCCGGAACAGCCCTACTTTACCACCACAGTCACAGGACTGGAACTGATAACGCCGCCCGTCCTCCGCAGGCGGGGCGAAACGCAGTCCCCCGCGGCACTGTGGGCTCCCGCAGACGCCACACGTGCGCAGGACTTCGCAGACACACTGTCGGCTCCCGCAGACGCCGCACAGGCGCAGATAGCGGATATCCACATCCACGCCCCTGCGCCGGGCACGCCCCCGGACAGCCTGTATCCCTATCCCACCGCCCCCTGCCTGGAGACCGGCTACCGCTTCCAAGTGGACACAGATGATTACCCCCTGCCCCTCACCGTACACCGTCCCTTTATCCGCCCTATCGCCCCGGTGTCCGTGGCCGCAGGCGAAACCCTTTCCCTTGCGCTGTCCGTCCGCAACCCTGCCACGGATATCTCTGACGAGGCGGACAATGGGATCATCTACAATGAACAGCAGCGCCTGAATCACAGTGTCAAGGGTGCGTCGGTGACACTCTCCCTCTCCTGCGAAAACCCGCCCGCCGGGGCAACATTCCATGAAGCGGAACGGCTCTTTCGCTGGACCCCTGCTCCTTCGCAATGCGGCAGATATGAGATTGTCTTCGTTGTGGACGACGGAATAATACCGGAGAAGATGACAGTACAGATCACTGTCCGCCCTGAAAATACCTGATCCGAATTTGATGCTCTGGCCAGCCAAAGGGCTGCCGCACAAAAGAAAACACCTGCAAGAGACGGCATGTAAAAGCATTTTGACATAACCCGCCGCCTGCCAGAGGCACACAGACCCGGCGAAGCCTTTTAAGTTTTCGCCGGGTCTTCTTCATGCCATGTGTCCCCCTGTCATCACAGGGTAAGCCGCCCCTCAATCCCCTCAAAATCTATAACTTTCACGCTTCCGTCTTTCATTTTTAACGTGATCGGTCCAAAGCTTCCGGTTCCCTCCGGATCCGTGTATACCACCTCCCGGATGGGGAACAGTTCTTCCTCTGTAAAATCCTCCGCGCTCTCTTTGGTAATCACCTGGGAGATCAGCACATAGGGCTCAAAACCGCTGTAATGCTGCCTGCGCTCCATAGAGGCAAAGACCACCACAGACTTCTCCGAATCCGGATTGGTTCCGGCGCTGTGCATCAGTTCCAGCTTCTTCCAGCCGTCATAGACCGTCATTGCCAGCTGCTTCTCTCTGCCTGCGGCATCCTTTCCCTTTAAAATAATGCATCTTGCCCTGCCGCAGATCTTCTCCGCCACTTCCGTACCGTTGTCCGGAAATCCGTAAGCCCCCAGCGTAATAAATACCGGCGCCCTGTGGAGCTTTAACCTGTCCACCCTTAAAATTCCGCACGGGACCGCAAAGTCTGCCAGATTGATCCCCTGGGTCCAGTGGCTCTCCCGCTCCGACCCATAGCCAAAGTACTGCCTGCGGTACAGCACACCTTCCCGCTGCCCTGCCCAGAATGTGACATTCGCCTTTTCAACTGTTCCGTCCGTCCCGTCCCTGAGCACATACTGCTGTGCCTCCACATCAGGCGCCGGTGCAGATTCCCAGGGATATTTTGTGTTGTAACAGAGCTTGGAATAATTCCACATCCCATGATCGTCCCCGGCGCGCTTGTTTACCTTTCCCGTGCGCAGGATCGTCTCCCCGTTTGCCTGGTGGTTGGAGAAGCACAGCGCCGGGCCGTCCAGGGCAGTGACCTTAACCTCCCCTTTCCCCAAATGCTCCCATGTACCGTTATTTTCCTTCGCCGTCCAGAAAGGATGATCTGCGGGCAGATGCAGGCACAAAAACGCCTTCCCCAGCCAGAAAGGGGACTCCGCGCAGGAATACCCCTGCACCAGCGGCGAAAACTGCCCGTAAAAGCCAAGGGCAGGAACCCCGTCATCCAGGAACTCCTCCCTGCCCAGAAACTGCATCAGGGAGCCGGAACAGATCCGCCTTGCCCTGCCGGGATCCGCCTTACTGTTCCCCATCATCATATTTCCGTCAAAGGCGCTGGTGGCCGCATTGCGGTAGATACTGCTGCGCCCCCACATATTGGTCCATCCATCCCTGTCAAAAAAGTCCCCGTAGGTCTCCATGAGACGGTTGGAATACTCCTCAAACCTTGCTGCTATGTAAGGCTCGTTCTCATAGCCATACCACTGATTCCAGAGAGCCGTATACATATTGAAAGCCCAGCAGGAATAATAGTCAAAGGAATGCCCGTCCCTGTACCAGCCGTCCCCCGCGTAGAAATTCAGGATCGCCTGGGCGTGGTCACGCATCACCTGCGCCTTTATGGGATAGCCTTCCATATTCAGGAAAGCCATGTCCAGCATGTTAAAGAGCCGCCAGTTTTGAGGCACCGTGCTCTCATGGGCATATCCCTGCAGAAAAGCGGCTATGGTATCCTTCTCCGCCTTTGTATAAGTATCCCATATCTGCTCCCTGCTGATCCAGAGGCAGATCACCAGCGCACAGGTCTCCACCGTCTGCTGGAAAGCGCGGAACTTATCCCCGTACCCTACGATCCTCTGCTGATCATCATAGGTTCCAACAAACAGCTCATCCCCTCTGGTACACACCCGCAGCACCTGATTCTTGTAATACTCCGCCACAGAATACGGATAACCGCAGACCTTTAAGTCCGGCTGGTTCGCAATCATGGGCGCCGCGATAAAGAAAGTTCGGGTAAGCCCCTCGAACACTTCCGCCAGCCGCTGGGTCTTCTGCGTCTCCGGCGATGCTTTCAGGTGTGGGTAAGTGATCTCCGTCTCCTTCCTGGGCATTACCACCGGCTTGTCAAAATCTTCGATGTTCCGGAAAATGCCCTCCAGCATATATTTTCCCGCCTCCAGCCAGCTCTCCCGCGTAAGCCCCGTGTACGGGCTCAGCTCATAATCTAATGTCTTCGGCTCAAATTTCATCTGTTATAATACCTCCCTCCAGGCTTACACCTCTCTGTGGATTTGCCATCCACACAATTATAATTTCTTTGCTTCACAGATATCCGATCATATCCAAAGGTACTTCTGCCTGCAAAAAATGATCCTTCCTGCCCACTGGCTGTTGTGTCCCTCTTTGAAATACCAAACTGCCTGAATCGCTTTCATCCCCAGCATTTCCGCCCAGGGCAGCCAATCTATCCCTCACTGACCATACTTATTTTATCACCAGATCAACTGCATGTCATTATTTTATACGCAAATTCTTTTTCCTTCTTCATTATCCGGCACAAGACCGTCACTCCCGCATAGACCTCCATAATGGCCAGCGCCCCTCAAGCGGAACCCACTGAAAAAGCTCTGCTGTGAACTGTTACCTGCAAATTTCCTTGGTTCACTTTATTGGGAATCATCTCCATTCATCCTTAACGCCATATATTCTATCCTGTAGAAAACAGGCTCATGGAATCATGCGCCTATTATAAGCACCTCCTCTAACCCTTTCAGCGTTACGCAATACATATTGCGCTTGAAATAGAACCCAATTGCCTGTATAATAATATCAGTCTGGCATTCAACTGCCCTGCATCCGCAGAACGCCATGACATCAGATCAAATACCCCGCTGCAGGCAGCGGGGGCTTTGACCCTCGGGACATTCGTCAAGGTCCCAGAGAAGTAAACTTTAAGGAAGTTTACTTCCCTGGACTTATGACTCATTGCCCACGGGAATATATCCCAGGTGTCTGTTCGCGCAGGCCGCATATCAAACCAGCGGCAAAATTCACATGTACGGCTCTGCGCATCAAAAAACGCTGCATACCTGCAGCAGAATGAGAGAAAGAAAATGGCAGAAAAACCACAAAAATGCCCCATGTGCGGCACAAAACTGAAAATGATCAACGGAAGGATGGCCTGTAAGGACTGCGGCTACTATCTAAGGGACCCAAACGAGGTCGCAGCTTCCTCCGGCAATGCACAGCCCGGCGGCTACAGCTCCTCCGGCAGCTCTCAGCCCGGCGGCTACAGCTCCTCCGGCAGCTCTCAGCCCGGCTCTTACAGCTCCTCCGGCAGCTCTCAGCCCGGCGGCTACAGCTACCCCGGCACCAATGTCCAGGCAGGTCCCTACCGGGCTCCTGACAATCCCACACAGTCCGGCAAGAAGTCTGGTAAGGCACGCATCACAGCAGCCCTGGTCTCCGTCGCATCGGTTATATGCATCGGACTTTCCTCCAGCTATGTGAGAAATGGTATCAATGATATCATCAAAACCCTGACTGACAAGAAGGACGAGGACAGCAGACTGGACCTATCCTATCCCAGCAGCGTATACTATCCAAACGTAAGCTCCACAGCCACCGCTGCTCCGGCTTCTTCCTCATCCTCCGGCTCCGGCACATCCACCCGTGTGCTTCCCGAGTCTGATTTTGCCATTGCCTTTATTGAATCCATTTACGGAAAAGGCTACAGAGTCATCACCGCGGAAGAATACGGCGCTGTCACTGCCCTCCGGGTGGACGAGAAGAATAATTACATCTATTACCAGCTAAACCGCGGAGAAACACAATACTTATACAATACCGACGACTACAGCCTGGATGTGTCAGACTTAAAGTGCTTCCCCAACCTGGAACAGCTTTACATAGGAGATACGAGCCTCTCTCCCTTTGACAGCCTGAAAGAGCTGGAAAATCTATATGCGATACATACCAAGAATACGGCGGCGGACATTGCAAAATATATTGCACACCCCGAGAATATACTGGATCTGGGCATATATGACTGGGGCTGGGAAACAGACTTAAACGACCTCTCCAGCTTTCCCAACCTGCTCTACCTGACTGTGGATTCCGAGCGTCTGGTCGATATCTCCGCCCTGAAATCCTACCCTGACCTGCTTGGGCTTGATCTTGGCAAATGCAAAGACCTCACTGACTACAGCCCTCTGATGTCCCTGACACAACTGGAGGAACTCAGCATCGCTTCCTCCCAGCTGAAAACCATCGACTTCATCAAGCAGATGCCGAGCCTTGCCTACCTGCACATTGAGGATTCCCAGATCCAGGATCTGAGCGCCCTTACCTCCTGCCCCATGCTGATGAGCCTGCAGCTGGAGGGCAACAACCAGTTGAACGACTATTCTGCGATCGGAACCTTAAGCAACCTTTCAGCCCTGACGCTTAAAGTCCACCAGCAGACCGAACAGCCCCTGCCCTCTTTCCAGAACCTGAAGGGACTTACCTACCTCTCCCTGAATAATATAGACGACCTGTCTCCCCTGCGCGATGCTGTCAATGTGGAGACTCTGGTTCTGAAGCACTGCGGCAGCAGATATCTGGATGTCCTCACCGCCATGCCGAATCTCTCCTGGCTGAAGATAGACGACTTCTGGGGGCTCACCGAATCTGTTGCGCCGCTGACACAGCTGCCCAGCCTGGAGGAACTGGATATCAGCGGTACGAATATTTTCGGGAACATGGAAGAAATATTCTCCATCCCTACCCTGAAATACCTGTATATGGATGACTGTCAGGTAGGCATTGACTTTGACGCCGTCGTCCCCAACCCAAATCTGGAAGTGCTTTCCATGTGCGAGGTCCGCATCTTGAAAGACCCTTCCTACAACAACAACGACAGGATCTACCTGTCCGAGCACTATGACTTTTTTGACAACTTCCCCAACCTGACGGAACTGTATGTGAGCTCCGCAAACCTTGACAACATTGATTTTGTGGCAAAAATACCCGGGCTTCGGTTCCTGGATATCGCCAACAACAACATAACCAGCCTCAACCCCCTGCTCCAGCTGGAAAACTTCCACACTGTCTGGTGCGGCAAGAACACCATCCTGGAGAATCTGCCGGGAGACAGCAAGATCAATGTCTACACAACCTCAAGAGACTGACTTGCCCCGCCGGGCACAGAACAATCGAGTAGGGAAGATTTATCACCCCTACTCGCCGCGCGGTCCGTGCGCCACATCAGTGGCATATTTCCTCTGCACAGGCCTGTGCATAAAAAAGGCCGCCGCATTTTCCCTTAAGCGGCAGCCTTTTTTTATGTATCATTTTATTGTCTGATCATCTCATTTTCTGATTGATCATCTTTCATACTGGAATTTTCCAACCAGCTCTTTCAGCATATCCGCCTGTCTGGCCAGTTCTTCCGATGCCGCAGCACTCTCCTCTGAAGTCGCGGAATTGGACTCTACAACATCCGCTATCTGATTGATCCCTTCCGAAATCTGTGCCGCCGCCTTCGCCTGGACGTCGGATGCATTAGCAATCTCCTCCATGGAATCATTGACTACCTTCGCATTCTCCACAACAGAAAGCAGGGAACTCGCCGTGGAGCTTGCGAACTGGATGCCTTCCTCCACCGCCATGATCGCATTCTGGATCAGCTCCTTGGTATTTCTCGCCGCCTCCGAGCTCTGGTCCGCCAGAGCGCCCACCTGTGTGGCGACGACGCCGAAGCCTCTGCCCTGCTCCCCTGCCCTTGCCGCCTCGATAGAAGCATTCAGGGACAGAAGCGCTGTCTGGTCTGCAATATCCTCTATGCTGCTGATGATCACGGCAATCTTGTCAGACGCCTTCCTGATCTTATCCATGGCCTCCGTATTGTTCTTCATGTGCTCATTGCTCTCTATGACCTTGTCGTTCATATCCGCGACGATCGACCTGGTCTTATCCGCATTCTGGGCATTGGCATGAATCTTTTCAGAAATATCCGCAATGGTGGCAGTCAGCTCCGCCACCGCGCTCGCCTGATCCGTAGCGCCCTCCGCAAGCTGCATGGAGGCGCCTGCCAGATCTTCCGCGCCCTTCTGGACCTGCTTCGCATTGCTGTCGATATCCTGCATCGCCGCACTCAGCGATGCCACAATTCCTCGGAAAGATCTGCTGATCTCCGAGAAATCTCCCTTATAATCCTCGTCTATCTTAATGACGAAATTACCGCTCGAAAGCTCCGCCAGATGCTCGTCAATGTCAGCGATGACTGTTTTCAGGTCGCTGATGGTCTGCGCAAGGCAGTTCATCAATGTGGCTGTCTCGTCATTCTCCTCCGGCACCGGTGTATCTGTGTGAAGGTCTCCTTTGGCAAGGAGCTCCAGCCTGCTGACCACCCTGGTAATGGGGCTGACCACCTTTTTGCCCAGCCTGACGCCGCTCCTGACTCCGTACAGCGTAAACAGAATGACAAAAATAATGGTAAACACCAGGGAGAGATAGAACATTCCCAGGAACTCATTTCTCACTGCTGCCACACCGATACTCCAGCCGTCAGTGCCTGGGATCTGGGAATATGCAACAACCTTCGTGACCCCTCCGTAAGAATAAGTGCCTGTACCGTTTTCACCCGCAACCATTCTTTTACAGATCGCACTGTACTTTTTCAGCTTTGGGTTGGTGTCGCCAAGGGCGACGCTGTCCTCCACGCCCACAAGGGAGGAATCGATATCCCCTATGGTGATTCCGTTGGAATCAAGCATGAACGCCGTACCGCCCTTCCCCACCTTGATGGAACGCATGATGTCGTTCAGGGACTCCCCGTTAGGGACATAGACAACGGCTCCCACCGGCTTTGTGCCAGGCATCCCGTTTTCCCACAGAGGCGCCGCCACCGCATAGTTTACTGACTTTGTGACATCGCTGTAAGAGGGCGTGGAAATAAAGGTATTGCCCTCCATGGCTTCCTTAAAGAAATCCCTGTCGGAAAAATCCGTCCCCGAAAGCACATCAATCCCCCGGCTGTCCACCAGGAATCCTCTCTCAAAATTATGCTCCTTGACCTTCTGTTCCAGAATATCCGCCTTTTCCTCCACTGACCGGCCGGAATCCGCAAGCCGCGCGATGCTTCCCGTCTCGTAGGCAATGGCAACATACTGCTGCAGTGACGCCGCGACATAGTACGCCGCAACATCCGAGGTGTTGTTGATGGTAGCAGAAACCGCATTGACAGATGAAATGTAACTCAGAATGGAAGTGATCACTCCCAGAACGATGCAACAGATCATGATAGTCCTCGCAAAACTTGAGGAAATCTTCTTTTCAATACTGATAAATCCTTTACCTGGTTGCTTTTCTTTTGGTTCTCTTGATAGTTCGCCGCTGTTTCCTTCTTGCATATTGCTCCCTCATTTCCGGCTGCTCCGCTACTCATCCTTTCCGTCTTATTATGATTATGTAATTTAATTTCCGGGCGTCATCCCGAAGCGCCTGTTTTTTTATAAAAATATTATATCACCCTAATCTGCAATATGCCAGCCTTTTGAAAAATATTTCTAATTTGCCCCGTGATGGCAGGCAACAGTCCAGCCAGGACGCTGAACTGTTACAGCGGCAGGCTCACATCATTGTGTCGTCCCGCAGTACCTCAGCCAGATTGATCCTGCGGATATTTCTCCAGCCAAGATAATATGCCAGCGCCACAGTCCCCAGGACAGCCAGCATAAAGATCATAACCGGAATGACCGGCGCTTCCGCAAGGAAAGTCCCCACCTCCATATAACTCATCTTCAACATAGAAAGCACGATCAATGCCGCCAGGGGCAGCGTGATCAAAACAGGACGCCCTGCAATGACAAGCGCCTCAATACAGAACATCTTTTTAATTTCCTGCGGCGTCATTCCCACAGACATATACCTTGCAAACTCCCTCTTTCTCTGGCGGACAAATCCCATTGTATTCGAGAACACGTTTCCGATACCTATCAATGCCAGTAGCACACAAAACCCTCCAAATATGGTCATCATTCCCTGTATCTGCCTGTCATTCGTCTCCGCTTCCTGAATACGGTTCTCACTTTCTGTCTGGTAAGCTTCTGCAATTATGCCATCCACCTCACCCTGCAGGGCATTCAGCTCCTCTAAAGTCACGCCCTCCCTGCCAAGTATACAGATGCAGGTATCCTCTGCGCACCCCCCAATCTGGCCTTTGATACCTTCCCACAGGGACACCGGAAGGAAATGCACCAGCTCATAATGATCGACCTTTGCGTATTCTTCTCTCAGGGCAGGCACCTCCTCCGTGTAGGACAGCACAGGGATTTCTGCGAAAGCATCTTCATTGCCCGACTGCCTTAATATACTCGTCCTATTTCCTTCCTTTACATAGGGCATATACCTGGGATGCCTGAAATCCGGGTTCGTCACGTCACGGATCCGGTTCCATATGACTGCCCCGCCAAGCTGCGGTGTAATGCCAATCTGTTCACAATAGGCCAGAAAGCTCCCATCCTCCAGGATGACAATGGGCGCATTTACGATCCATCCCCCCTCTGTTTTGCTCACATACTTATCAGCGGCATGGGCAAAGCCGCCAAGGGACTTCATGTCCTCACTCATTTCCTCCTCCGTAATGAGCCTTTTTGCCATCGCCCTCTGGTATAGAATGGCGCTCCTTACCCCAGTGAGGTTCTGCAGTTCCTTCGTCTCCCGAAACTGCCCCACATCCGTATCCTTCACTGTCACCATAATGTCCCAGACACTTCTGTATTGTTCAAAGTAGGTTTCTCTTGTACTGATCCCGGAAAGCGTGAAAAAGGACTGCATGATGGTAAAGGCAAAAAAAGCTAACAAAAGGCTGATCGACGCCATCCGCAGGGCCTTTCTCTGTGCCTTCAGGGCTCCCGCCGCCAATTCCCCTTCCATTCCAAAGAAAAGCCTGAACAAAGGAGATTTTTTCCTGCGCTTTAACTGTAATTCCCCTGTATTCCTTATCGCTTCCAGGGGTGTCAGCCTGCTTAATTTTCTTGCAGGCAGCCATGCGGAAATCAAGATCGTCACCACAGTCACCATTACGGCAGCCAGCAAAACCAAAGGATGCCAGCCAAAGACCGCCTCATGCCTGCCAGCCACGCCGCTTCCCAGCAAAGCGTTTGACAGCTTAATGATCCCCGCGCTGATCAAAATGCCCAGCAGATTACCGGCAAGAACCTGCGGTGTACACAATACCGCCGCCTCCTGCAAAAGACAGGCGCGTATCTGTCTGGGAGTGGCTCCAATGCTGGAAAAAATGCCAAACTGATGTATTCTCCCATTCATGGACACCGCAAAAGAATTATGTATGATGATGATCAGAGAAAAGGACGCCAGCACCATGATCAACAGGAACATCGGAAACAACAGCCTGGGAGCAGTATCTCCCTCACCGCGGATCAGGTACATTGCCAAAAGCATATAGTTATATGTGACATTTTCCGCCGGAATACCCAATTGGGCTGCAATCCGGGCAGTATCTTCAAACACGGCCCCCTTATCTTCAAAATAAAGCTC
The DNA here is from genome assembly GCA_948470905.1 of uncultured Lachnospiraceae bacterium. GTDB lineage: Bacteria > Bacillota > Clostridia > Lachnospirales > Lachnospiraceae > Acetatifactor. Next base: position 62,234 of record CAOKQK010000004.1, read on the forward strand.
AGCCGCTGCCCCATTATGTGCAGAACTTATCACTACATCCTTCACATTGTCATAATCCCTGATTTCTGCAATATCTTCCTCCCCCAGCCCTGAAGTTATCCTGCTGTGCCAGCCGCCCTCCTCCAGCTCTATCCTCTCTACTTCATATTTCCACATATTATAAAACAATCCGCATAACAGAGACAGAAGCAGCGCTGAAATAAATGCCGCTATCCTGACAGCCATGCCCGACGCACGGTTATTTTTCAAATAGCCTGACAGATAATCCTTCCACATAACCCATTACCTCCGTTTCTCATCGCCTATGATATGCCCGTCTTCTATGGTTATGATGCGGTCTGCCTCCAGCGCCGTTTTCTCATCATGAGTGATCAGTATGATCGTCTGATTCAGGTTACGGTTGGAAAGCTTTAACATATCAATGATCTCTCTGGAATTTTTCTGGTCCAGATTACCTGTGGGCTCGTCCGCCAGAAGCAGAGCCGGACGATAGATCAGGGAACGTGCAATGGCAACCCTTTGCTGCTGCCCGCCGGACAGCTGGTTCGGCAGGGCATCCAGCCTGTCAGCAATGCCAAGGGAGCTTACTATCTTCTCAAAATACTCCTGGTTTGGCTTCTTCTTGTCAAGCGCAAGCGGCATAAGAATATTTTTCCGCGCTGTCAGTGTGGGTATCAGGTTGTAAAACTGGTACACCAGCCCCACCTTCCTCCTGCGGAAGATCGCCGCCTGGGTCTGATTCATCCGGGAGAGATCCGTTCCCTCAATCGTCACCCTGCCGCTTGTGGGCTTGTCCACACTTCCCAAAATATGCAGCAAGGTGGACTTTCCCGAACCGGATGCCCCCACAATTGCCACGAATTCACCCTTGTCCACAGCCAGGTCGATCTTATCCAACGCGCTTACCTGATGACCGCCCGAACCATATACCTTACAGACTCCCTCACATGTTAAAATATTCATTGGTTTTCCTCCTCGTACTACTTCCAGTTCTCGCTTGCGGGAACTTGTCTCGCTTGCGGGAACTTGTCTCGCTTGCGGGAACTTGTTCCGCCTTTTCACTTCTACGCCCCCTTATCCGGAAGGAATTTTCATCTGTACAGATTACAGCTGAAAATTTCTTCTGGGGGCTATCTTATATTGTACCAGACGAAAATTACAGCTCGGTGACTGTGAAAAAAATGTCCGAAAGAAACAGCTGAGCTCCTACCGCCTGTACATCCGAATCTCGAAACAGGCTCCCCCGCCCGGCATATTCCTGGCCCTTATGGTTCCATTTTGACGTTCAAGAATCTCCTTTGCCAGTGCCAGACCAATGCCAATGCCGTCGGGGCCTGCATTCTTCCCCCGGTAAAACCGCTGAAAAAGATATGGAAGGTCCTCTTTGGCAAAACCGTCTCCCTCATCACAGATAAGGATTTCCGTATATAAGGGATTCTGCCCATAAGAGCAATGGATTGTCCCGCCCATATTATGTTCCATACAGTTTTTCATTAGATTCATGACCGCTTCCATAGTCCATTCCAGGTCTGCTGTCACCGCCATTTCTCCCAATTCGGGTATATCCATCGAAATACCCGCATCCGCAAATAATTCCTGCAGGTTGTCTGCCGCAAGGACGAGCAAGGTAAAGACATCCACAGCTTCCTTTTGAAATGCCAGAGTCCCCGCATCCAGCCGGGATAAAATAAGCAGGCTCTCCTCCAGATGAGTCAGCCTTAAAAGCTGCTTTTTTATCTGTCCCAGCTTTTCTTTTTTATTGGATTGGGATTTTTGCAGGGACATATTGGACGGCGTTTCTGCCAATGTCTGCAGGGATAAGGAAATGGCTGTAATGTGCGTTTTCAGCTGATGCGCAATGTTGGACAGATTCTCCGCAAAATCATTTTTTGCCTGTACTGCCGCATCTTTTGTCTGATAAAGAAATGTAACTGTCTTATATATTTCGTCTTCTAATTTGGAAAAATTATCCTCTCCGGAGGCGGAGAGGATGACAGCTTTCCCAATATTCACCTGTTCCAGAAAATCCGACAATTCCTGTATCCGTTTCGCTTCTCTTTTGTTTCTGATCATAAAGGTCACGGCAAAAAGAAGATTTCCCCCCAGGAAACCTGCCATTGCAAAGGAAATATCATATGTATCAGCATTTCTGCGTGTATAATCCTTCAGCGCCGCAAGAACCATGCTCCTCATTTCCGGTTCCTGCTCCAATACTTCATCACAGACAGCATATAACAAATCAAACTGCTGCCTTTCGTAATGATAAGACAGCAGCAGGATAGCCACAGCAGCAGAGATCAGGCTGACCGCTGTGACAAATCCTAAAGTGATGGCAACATTTTTCCGACCGCTCATACGGTATCCTCCATACGATATCCCACGCTCCTGACCGTTTTCAGACAAGACGGCTGATGAAGCTTGTCCCGCAGGCGTTTCATAGTGACAGTCAGGGTATTATCATTCACATAATTTCCATTCACGTCCCACACCTGCTCCAAAATTTTTTCTCTGGTGACAGTCTTTCCCTTATTCAACAGCAAATACAAAAGAAGCTCGTACTCTGAAACGCTTAGATCAATTTCCTCTGACTGCTGAAAGACCGTCCGGCGGTTTCTGTCAAGCATGATCCCGTCACAGGCAAGATACTGGCAGGCTACATTTCCTGTCCTGCGCAGTACCGCCTGTATCCTGAAATACAACACACTCAACTCAAAAGGCTTTACCACATAATCATCTGCCCCACTCTGGAAACCCGAGACAATATCGCGGGAGTCATCCCGAACCGTAAGGAACAGGACGGGCAGTTCTCTCCATCTGCCGCGGATCCATTGACACAGGCTGTCGCCGCGCCCGTCCGGCATGTTCCAGTCCATCAGGACAACCGCCGGCACATGAGCCAGCAGCGCCTTTTTTACCTCCGAAACCGCTGCATACACCGCTACATTAAAGTTTCTCTGCTCCAGATATTCTTTCACCGCTGCCGCAATATCAGCGTCATCCTCCACATAATACAATTCGATCATCCCAGACAGCCCGCCTTATACTTTTTATATATTGAATCATGATCACAGACCGATCATGATTCAAATATCCATTCGCCCGTTTCCCAGCACAGATTAAGGATGTGTTTTACCACACCCCCTCGCTTCAGCGCACATGAAATCAGAAGCTGCTGCAGTTCACACACGGAACCTCCGTGTCAACATTATAGCACATAAATGTTACAGATCCGTGACCGGTTTTAATCATTAATATCCCTACCCTCTTAAGATTAAATTAGGAAAAAGTCAACAAATAAATAAACTTCTTAAAACCTTTACCAACTATAATAGTGTTATTCAAACAGCCTCGCAGCGGAAACGACCCGGAAGAAAATTGTAGCTGCGTCCTATGCAGATGAAATTTTCTTCCAGACCAGGGGGCGTTGCAGCGCAGAGGCGGAACTCAAAAAAGGAGATCAATATGCCGATCACAGATATTTTAATCCGTTCCATAAGCGGATACCTTTTCGCAGTTCCGGTAATATTACTGCATTTTTGGCACCTGAAAAGAGCCGGAAAAAACAGACCCCCATCCATATCGGGGCAGTATTTGTATTTTGCTATTATCTGATCGGTATTCTGACAATGACAGGTATCGGCAGATTAAGGGCCTTTTCACCGAGAATTGTGCTGATACCCTTTTTAGACATGATAAGCGGACCCATTGATACCATTTTAAATATTATTTTGTTTGTCCCATTGGGCTGTTTTCTTCCCCTGCTGTACAGGAAATACAACCATATAAACAGCACCGCCTTGACAGGTTTTCTTTTTTCATTATCCATTGAGCTGGTGCAAATGTTTGGTCGCGGTTCAACGGACATCAATGATCTTATCACAAATACGGCCGGGACATGCCTGGGATACCTCATATATAAGCCGTTATCCACACTAATCCCCCAAGAGCTTCATGGCAGGCTTTTGGGGAATTACGCCAACGATAAACTTGAAGTATTGTTTATCACCGCAGTCTCATTTGTGGTCATGGTGACAATTCAGCCTGTTGTCATCAGCAGCCTGTTCCGCCTTGGATAGATTCTAGTACTGCGTTGCGCATATAACAGTGAATTCAGCACCGCAGTACTAGTCTATGCAAGCTGCTCCAGGAGCCTGAAAATATCCTCCCTCTTTCCCAGCCCGTCCGAAAATGCGGTTGCGCCGCCTGCTGCCGTTCCAAGCCTCAGCGCATATCCGTAATCGCAGGCTGCCGCGTCAGCAGGCACACACCCACCGCACTCCTTTGCATTCGTGTCTTCGCAGCCAGCTTGCTTGCCGCTCTCCGCCGCAGCCGCGCAGAACTCCGCTCCTGCACGCGCGCCGCAATCCGTCACCCCCCTCACACCTGCGCAACCAGCCACAAATCCCGCCACCATGGAGTCTCCTGCACCCACGGAATTCCGGACCGTACCCCTGCACGCTCCGCAGACATGGACCCCGCCCTTCTCATCCACCAGCACAGCGCCCTCACCAGCCCTGGACACCAGCACGTTCACGGCGCCCATACTTTTAAGCCTGCCTGCATACTCCACAATCATCTCCGTAGTGTCAGGCTTTACTCCGAAGATTTCTCCCAGCTCAAAATCGTTGGGCTTTACCAGAAAAGGCTTATATTTCAACACGTTTAACAGCAGCTTCCCGGCAGCGTCCACCACCGCCCGCACCTTTTTGTCCGCGAGCTTCCCAAGAATCCTCTCATAGATATCCTCCGGCAGGGAGGGCGGAATGCTGCCGGAGAGAATTATGGTATCGCCGTCTCTGATCACATCCAACATGGCAAAAAACTCGTGCAGTTTATTGGAAGGAATCTCGGGACCCTGCCCGTTCAAATCCGTCTCTGCGGAGGCTTTGATCTTCACATTGATCCTCGAAAAGCCCTGCTCCAGGTGGACAAAATCCGTCTCTATCCCGCCTTCCCGCAGTCCCTGCTCAATGGCGCGCCCCGTAAAGCCCGCCACAAAGCCCAGCGCTCTGGACCTGATCCCAAGCTCCCTAAGCACAACAGACACATTGATGCCCTTTCCTCCAAAATAGATTTCCTCGCCCCTTGCGCGGTTTACTTCCCCCACCTTTATATCATCGAAATGAATACAATAATCCACCGCAGGGTTAAATGTCACGGTATAAACCATAATAATCTCCGTTCAGCCTATTTTACGCGCCTGCAAGCCTTTCTTCCGGCTACCTATACTCGCCCTTCTGCTGCTCCTTCAGCACCACAAATGTCGTAGGCAGCATCCCACCGTCCTCTGCAGGCATCAGGAAGCCATCCCCGTACAGGCAGCGCACCGGCGCTGAAACCGCATCCCCAAGCAGTACAAAATAGGGCATCTGCTTCGCCTGTTTCTTTAAATGCACGGGCACATGGTTCTGCATAACCTTTGAAATTTCTTCCAAAAGCGCCCTGCACATGCCGGCAATCTCCTCTGCGGGCTCCTCCAGAATCTTCCAAAGCATCTCCTCCTGCTCCCCGGTAAAGACAGGCGCATTGACGGCAAGTGTACCTTCTTTCTGCACTACATAACCTGCCCGCACCATCTCCGCTGCCGTCTCCCTGTCGTTTTCACTGAAATGCGCCGTTCTCCCCGCCGCAATATCCATAAAGATATTTGTACGCATTTGATTACCAAAGAAATAATGCTGCACAAATTCACCGTTTACAGGAAAATCCATGAACTTGACATAACCTGATCCATGCTCCACAGTGGCATTGCCAAAGCCCCATCTGACACCGCCCTCCCTCTCGCGGGTTTCCTGACTGTCCGCACCGCTTTTCTGACTGTCCGTGCGGGCTTCCTGGCTGTCCGCACCGCTTTTCTGGCTGTCCGTGCGGGCTTCCTGACTGTCCGCACCGCTTTTCTGGCTGTCCGTGCGGGCTTCCCGGCTGTCCGCGCCGCTTTTCTCCACTCCCCAGCGAAAGCACCGGCTACCGAATACATCCACCGGATAATCCAGCGCTATGCTCTCCTGAAACTTGCAGATTACTCCATAGTGTAGCAGCATGCACGCCGTCTGCCAGCGGAATGTGTTTCCGTCCATGTCCGCACCCCCAAAGCCCAGGCTCCTTATGGCAGCTTCTTTCTCAAGCACCGCCTGTTTTACCTTTCCGGCAATTTCCTCCTTTAAGCGCGCAGTCTTCTGTCCTGCCTCCCTCTGAAACTCCCTGGTAAAGATCACAAGGTTGCTGCAATATCTGCCGCCCTCCATATGCAGCAGGTCATACTTGCAGAGCTTCTTCAGCTCGTCCTCCATATAGGGCACGCCCACTCCGATCTCCAGGCTGATCTGCTCCGCACCCAGCCTGTCATTATAGCACGCAAACAAAATATTCTGTGCCAGCACCCCGTCGCATACATTCCCATAATGACTCACATCGCCCCAAAAGCGAAATCCAAACCTCCTGGGATTATAGCTCTGTTCCCCGTAATTTCTCTCCATACCCATACCATCCTTTACTATCTTCCTCGACTTAAACAACAGATACTTCACCATTGCCTCGCTGACAGAAAGGATGTCCGCAATCTGGGCACAGGACCTGTTTTCCAGATAATAAAGGATCGTGGCGCGCCGGTATTTCTCCGCCAGCAGTGCAAGCTCCCTGCGAAGCAGCAAAATGTCAGAATCTTCCCCCAGCACAGCCTCAAAGGCATCAGCCGCACCGGAATCAGGCAAAAGCTCCTCCGCCGGAAGCTCCTCCGCAAAGCCGCCTTCCCTGTCCTGCTGCCTTTTCCTGCACCACTGCCTGTATACATTGCCTGCCACCGCCCACATAAAGCCGTAAAAAGCCCTGTCGTCCCGAATATTTGCCGAGGATCTGTAGATCTCTACCACGATATCCTGCGCCAGATCCTCCGCGTCATACCGGCTCGATGTCCTGGCCATACAATAAGAAAATATAGCCTTTGATGCCTCCGCTATCTTTTCATCCAGTTCCTGTTTCTCCAAATTGCTTCCTCCTATTCCAGTTCCGCCTCTGCACTTCAGTTCCCGTTTACGGGAACTTGCCCCCTTGTCTGGAAGGATTTTTCATCGGTTCAGACCACCGCTGAAAATTTCTTCCGGGGCGTTTCCGTTCCGAGGCTGTTTTTAAGTACCGTAAATTCGTCCGGCGCCCTCCGGGAAACTATTGTCACTGTTTTGGAGCTCCCCTCCTGTCCTGCAACGGTTTTCAATTTGTAATTCAAGGATGCGCATTCCCCTTACACCCTATTAGTGTAAGGAAAAGAAAAACGGTTAAACTTTTAGGAGAAAAAAATGACCGGCTTCCCCCCGATATCACAGTCAACGTTGAAATTTTGTAATAATGTCCTTAATTTGTCTGGAACTGTCCTGCTGCTCCTGCACCAGGTCGTTGATCCTCTCGGCCATCTCATTGGTCACTTCATTCTTTTCTATGATATTATTGATCGCCTTCTCATTTTCATTGGATGCCTGATAAATTGTCTCCATCTGCTGCCTGATATTTTCCACGAATTCCGTCACGGAATCGGATTCCCGCCCGATACCCTCAATGAGCGTCATCAATTCACTGGTACTTTCATTGCAGTTCGCGGAAATTCCCGCTATCTCGCTGAAATAGTAGGAAACGTCCTTTTCCAGAAAATCAATTATCTCATTAAAACAATTCTTGATCCCTTTCACACTCTCGTCTGTTTCCCTGCAAATCTTCTGGATTTCTCCCACCGTGCGTGAGGAATCATTCGCCAGGTTTCCGATTTCACCCGCCACAACTGCAAATCCGCGGCCGGCCTCCCCTGCCCTTGCCGCCTCAATAGATGCATTCAGGGACAGAAGATTAGTCTGGCTGGTAATGTCAAGTATTTGTTCTGCCATCTGGTTTATTTTGGCCAATGCCTGCAGGGACTCTAATGCTCCCTCTATCCTGGATTTGGTCCGGCCGATTCGTTCCTCAGTGACAGCCAGCGTATGATTTGCATTTTCAGCCATGTGCCTGGTGGATTCCAGGAGCACATTCCCTTTTCTCTTCCCATTTCCCAGCTGGTCATTCACCTGCCTGATGAGCTCTGTAATATTTGCCACATCCGAATTCATTCCCTGTATGGAAGTATTGGTATTCGACATGCTGGCGGAAAGCTCCTCCGTGGTAGCCATATTGTCCACGGCACAGTCCACAAGCGACGATGCCGCCCTCTCCATTGTATCCACCCCGCTGTTCAAGGTGTCGGAGCAGCCGTCCAGCGTATTGACGATCCCCTCCCATACGCCTGTCAAATGGTCAACAGAAGCTGCCATTCTGCCCACCTCGCTTTTGCTTCCCACATATTTACTGATCTCCTGATTTCGCGCCAGAGATAAGTCCCCCAGCTTATTCACTGCCGTCTGTACTTTCATAAGAGGCTTTGTGATCAGTTTTGACACAAAGAAAGCCGCAAGCATGATAAGCGCCAGAGCCAGCATACAGTAAAGGAGCAGCTTATACAGCATGACCCTGCTGGCATGGAAAACCTCTTCCTTGGAATCGCTCATGGTCAGCACGAGATGGTACTGAGGGAGGCTTTTATAGCACATGATGTATTCTTCCCCATCTGCATCATATTCCATATACCCTTCGCCATCTCCTTCTGCCACCCTGCCCAGGACTGCCAGAAAATTCTCATCCTCCACCGGCTGTGCCGTCAACGCGGTATCGGAAGACAGCACATACACCAGGCTGTCGCTGTCCAGAATGGTATATTCCGCTCTGTCCAGTCCCTCCACGGTGAAGTTCTCCAGCAGCGCGCCCAGCTCACTGATGAACGGGCCGCCTCCCACAAATCCGATAGGTGTGGTGCCGTCCGTGTCATAGACCGCCATACGCATGTTCAGTATCATCTGGCCCGATGCCGGAGACATGAATACCCCCCCATTGTATAATCCCCCTTCACTCCCGGTCATAGCCGCCAGATAAGGCGCCACGGCATCTCCTGTCCGAAGGACCATCCCCAGCCCGGACGGAGAAGAATGGACCCGTACCGCCGTTTCCCATGTACTTGTATAGATCCCCTCCCACGCCGTCAGGTTTTCGTAATATCTCGTGGTATATTCCTGGGCTGTCTTAATATACGCCTTGTTTTCCGGCTGTTTCAATAAATCCCTTATCTCCTGTGCGGATGCATACTCCTTTAAATAAGTTTCTGCGGAATCCACATACTGGCCCAGCAGATTTGCCTGTGCGTTCAATGCGGTATTCATCTCATCCGTCGCCGTTTTCCGCATGGTATTGTTCATGTCTATGGACTGCGCCAGATACAAGACTCCAAAACACAACACTGCGATGAGCACCACACACCCTGTAATGACAGTGGACATCTTTAAATTTTTTCCCATAGCTAACCTCCATCAATACATATTTTTGCCTGTCCTTAATGTAATCCGCAGAATCCCTGATGTCTTTTTTTAAATTTGCCTCCCTCTCAGGCTTTATTTATTTTAATACTTTCTCTTATATCATAATCTAATTTTAATTAGGCATAAATGCCCTATATGGACTTTTTATGCAGCTGTATTTATACAATTTTACCATAAACCTTGATAATCCAATTGCATTTTATTGAAAAATATGCTAAAATTGACATAATTTGATGGAAGAATTTAATATTACATATAATCAAAGGAAAGCAAAATGAATACTAAGCAGATTGCTCCGTTAAGTATAAGAGATTTTGATTACGTCCAGTATGATTTTCCGTTTTTCATTGCTTCAGTATATTTGTACGGGTCAAAACGATGGCTGACTCCCATATGGCCTGCACAGCCTGAACCCTTCGCCATTCCCCTTGGCTCTTCCTTTCATTATCACCGGCATTTTGAGCTTATTTATGTCCTGGAAGGCACCTTTACACAGCATCTGGAAAAAAGCGTCTACCGCCTCAACGCAGGGGATTGTACTTTTCTCAACACCCAGATCCGGCACTATGAAGGGACTGAAACCGACTGTAATTGCATTTACATCAATTTTTCGCCCGAATTTATTCACCAGCTTTTACATAATAATGCTGCCCAGCCAGCCCTTCCACAGCATCACTCCAACTATATAATGACCCTATGTGATGAAAGCTCGCCGCCAGCTGTTGAAAAAAGGGTTTCCCTGGATTTCCGCCGTACTTTCCAGGGAAAACAGCTGATAGGTTCCCAGGCAGCCAATGAGCCCAAAAACATCATCAATGAAATCATATCCGAACTTACCGCGCAAAATTGGGGCTATATTTTTTCTGTGCAGTGCCTGCTTTTAAGGCTTTTTGAAACTCTGGAAAACCCGGATTATTTTCACCTTACCCGTATTGATACCCATTCCAATACGGAAGCCATCCTTTTTTCAGACATCCGGCATTACATCTGTGAGAGAAACGGACGGATCTCCAGGGAAGAACTTGCCTCTCTTCTCCACTACAGCCCTGATTACCTGGCACGCATTATCAAACAGCAGAGCGGGATCAGTTTCATTCACTATTGCCAGTCCTTCTGGCTGGAAAAGACCAGGGAGCTCCTGCGCACCACGGATATGAGCGTGGCAGATATCATGCAATTACTTGGTTTTGACAATAAAAGCAACTTTTATCATGTCTTCTCAAACGCCACGGGCATGACACCCCTGGAATACAGACAGCATTACAAAAAATCAAAAACCCCGCGGGAATAATGCAGGGCAGGAGCTTCGGAAGCAAACCGCTCCTGCAGTACGAAAATACAGCTCATCCCTCCTGCCCCTCCAGATACCAGCCTGCCTGCAGCAGGAACATTTTAGAGTAATCTCCCTTCTGCCCGATCAGCTCCTCATGAGTTCCTTTTTCCTCAATCCTGCCGTTCTTCATAAAAATGATCCTGTCACACATAGCCGTGCTCTGCAGACGGTGTGATATCATTATCATTGTCTTATCTTCAACCATATGGTACAGCTCATCATACAGCTTCTTCTCAGCAACAGGATCAAGTGCCGAGGTAGGTTCATCCAAAATTAAAATGGGGGCATCCTTATATTCCGCTCTTGCAATCGCCAGCTTCTGTCTTTCACCGCCGGATAAATTGATGCCCTCCGCAGAATATTCCTGGGACAGGTATGTGTCAAATCCGCTGCGCAGGCGTTGGACTTTATCCAACATATCCAGCTTATTCAGGATTGCTTTCATCTTATCCCCGTCTGCCTCACCCTTCACGGAAAAATCAATATTTTCTTTCACGGTAAATGCTGTCAGATTAAAATCCTGGAATACCGTGGAAAAGAGACTGTAGTAATCATCTCCTTTTATTGTCAGATAATCCACACCGTTTATGAGAATCCTGCCCTTTGTGGGAACATAGAACCTCATGAGCAGCTTGATAAGCGTAGTCTTACCCGAACCGTTCTCACCGACAATCGCCAGCCTCTCGCCGCTGCTGATTTTTACTGACAAATCCTTAATGGTGTATTCCTCGGCGCCCGAATACCGAAACCACACATGGTCGAACTCAATGGCAGTTATCCCGTCCGTCATCGGTACGGATTCCATCTGTTTGTTTTCATCCTCCAACGCCATATATACACGGAAATCCTTAAGACGCTCACCCTGCCAGCCTGCTGAGATAAAGCTGCCGAAAAGTCCCGAAAACGCTCCCGAAAACACAAGGACAAGATTAATATATAGAATGACATCCCCAATCTGTGCCTGCCTGCCGAAATACTCGTTGCCAACCATAAAATAAAGAACCAGCAGCTGTACCACAACAATAACTACGCCTGTGATGCCATCCGCAAGCGAATACCTTTTTGTACATTTCTCAATATCATACAGCTCTTTTTCCTGTTCACAGTACTTATTCTTAATGAAATCAGCGGCAGAAAATACCCTGATTTCCTTGCCTGCAACATAATCGAGCATGGCGGCAATAAAATAGTTGATCTTTCTCTTATGCCTGTACTGCTTTCTCTCGTTCTCATAGTACCTTTTCTGAAAATAGCTGCTGATAAAATAATTCAATGCCGCAAAAGGTGTTACAACAAGAAGGATCAGCGGGTTAAACATCGTAAAAACGGCAGCACAGCTGACCATCTTTATAATATTTGCACTGAAATCCGTAATGGACTCGGCAATTCTCGGTACAGAAGAACATCCCTTTGCCGCTCTCATCCTCAGCTCGGCTATCTTGGGATCCTCCGCTTTTTCATATCTCATGTCAAGCGTTTTACGTGCAACCATGATATCAAAGCTGTGCCCCATGCTTATGTAGTGATTGCTCCTGTACCACATTACATAAACATTCAGCGACTGTAAAAAAGCCAGCACCCCCAGCATAATCCCTGCCGCAATGACAGCATTTGCCGGTCTGTCAGCATAAACGGCAAGGTTTATGACCTCACTGACCAGATTCGCCTGGAATAAAGGAATCACACTTGTGATCAGCACTGACAGAGACAACAAAAACAGATAGCGCTTATCCATTAAAAACATGGTTTTTATACAATATCCCATAATTGAGAATATCTCGCCGATTTTTTTATTTAACGCCATATATCCTGATTCCACCTTTCTGTGTAAGGAGCTGTCATTCATGACCCGGATGATCCCTTTGAGAGAGTCTTTTTTGAACGGAATTTCTCCACCTGGGCATTCCACATGTTACAATATATCCCCTTTCGCTCAAGAAGCTCGCTGTGGGTTCCTTCTTCCGCTATGCCGGCAGCTTCAAACACAACGATCCTGTCGGCAAGACGCGTGCTGGCCAGTCGATGGGAAATGAAAAGTATTGTTTCCCTGCCGGAACACCTGGCAACGCTGTTGTACATCTTATCCTCCGAAATGACGTCCAGCGCCGAGGTGGGTTCATCCAATACGATTACATCTGTCTTTCTGTAAAAGCTGCGTGAAAGGGCAATTTTCTGAGACTCTCCTCCTGACAGCATCATATCGCCCTCATCAAAGAAACCGCCGATAACGGATTTCTCCTTTTTAGGGAGCATATCAATCCTGTCCCTGATCTGAGCCCTGCTTATGCTTTCGTCCAGTGCCTGCACGTCAATCTTGTCATTCAGGGCAATATTTTCCTCTATGTTCATCGCAAATATCTTAAAATCCTGGAATACCGCGCTCATATATCTGCGCAGGCTCTGTGCGGAATAAGCATCCATCCCTTTGCCGTCAATGAGTATCTCGCCCTTCTCAGGCTTATAAAGTCCCAGCAGCAGCTTGATAAAAGTAGTCTTGCCCGCGCCGTTGGGTCCAACAACAGAAAGATGTTCCCCCGGCCTGATGGTAAGGCTGATGTTTTTCAGCGCATAATCATCTGCGCCATTGTACTTGAACCAGACGTTCCTTACTTCTACCGTGTGCCCTCCGCTGCCAAGCTCCAATCCGCCAAAGCTGCCGTCGCTTTCGGATAAACCCATACACCTCTGATAATCAGTCATATACGCAGAAAGGACATTCATGGAAATCATGGAGTTCAGCAGATTCAGCGCCGTATCAGAAAATGTCAGTACCGCTGAGAAAATCATGGAAAAATCACCTACAGTAATCACATGGTCACTGAGCATATAGATAAGCGCTGCCAGAACCGCAAACCGCATTCCATTATTTACGCAGCAGAACAGAACCTCTGATATACAGCTTGCATTTTTGGACCTGTTCCTGACTCCTACATATTCCTCTGTACAGTCATGAAACTTCGATACGATGAAATCCGTCATGCCAAAAATGCGGAATTCCTTTCCAAACTCAAATGTCCGGAGCAGCTTGTTGCAATACCTGCTTTTGGTGAGATATGGTCCCGCCTTATCCCTTACTTTGACGGCTGCCTTCATCTTGACCATACTGAAAACAATGCTTAATACAATGCAGCCGCACACGATCAGCGTCATAAACGGCTTCATATAGCTGAAAACATACAGCACGCTTACCATAAGGATCATATCCTTGATAATATTGAATAACTGGTCAAAATATCCCGATATTCCCTGTTCCCCAGTCATTCCAAGAGTCTGGATATCATCAAGCCCTCCGGAAACAGCCATCTTCGCACGGTTAAACATATCGATGGACTTATTATCCTCAAGGAAGCTATAGTCAACCTTCATATACTTTTCTCCAAGCTTTATATTCAGCATCATCTTCAGCCTGGACTCAAGAATTGTCCTGAAATAGACAAGCGTATGTACAAGGGCATGAAGGGCAAAATACAATCCCACATAGATTACGACCGGCAGCACAATCGCCTCCAAAGATCCGCCGTACTGCATACTGTCCAAAATATATTTCGGTGCAATTACAAGCACCAGATCCCGTACAATGGTGACAATGATCAACAAAGCAAATACGCAGGCGTAAGCTTTGCTTAACTTCCATGCCAGGCCAAGCATGTAAACATTGTTCCGAAACGACTCTCCTATCTTAATTTTCATCTTTACACCCCTTTGCGTGCTCCAGCACTCCGTCCTCCGAATCAAAAACCCCGCAGCAAGCTGAAGGTGTCCAAAGGACACCTTGGTTTTTGACCCTCGCGGCATTCGTCAAGGTCCCAGAGAAGTAAACTTCTCGGACTTGTGACTCATTGCCCGCGGGAATAAGCCTGTTTATGAAATATCCCACACCAGACGGCGTGGGATGTTTCAGCTCCAATCTTAATGGGAAACGCCGGCGTTTTTAATTTCTTTTATTGCCATATGCAGCTGCCCAAAAAGTTCACTGTATCTCAATGTACTCCCCTGGTATCTGGTGACGTCCGCATAAAGCGACAGGGGTATTTCCCGCCCCTCATGCACAAAGCACTGCCCGTTCCGGCTGCTGATCTGCTGCGCCACCTTCTCCGCATAGCCCCGATCCTGGCTGGCAGTCAGTATGGCGAACTCATCCCCGCCGATGCGGAATATCACATCCTCGGAGCCCGCCGCCTCCTCCATGCGTCGGAAAGCCTCCAGGATTGCCAGGTCGCCTGCCTTGCATGCAATATTATTAATAGATACCATATGCACAATATCACAGCACACAAAATAGCATTCTCTCCTGCTGCAGAACAGATCATACAATTCACTGATATCTACCTGCTTCTTACTCATAAAATCTCCTTCCTCCAGGCACATGCGCAGCCTGGGAAAAAGCTCCGAACATCGGTGTCTCTCCCGAAATTCAGACGGTTTACAGTTCCATATCTGCCTGAATGCACGCGCAAATGCCTCATGGCTGTTGTATCCGTATTCCAGCGCCACATCCATGATGCCCTCCTCCGGATTCTCCCAGAGCTCCCTTGCGGCAAGGGTCATACGCCTTCGGATCAGGTACTCCCTGACGGACAGATGGTTCACATAGCGGAAAAGCTTCTCCAGCGTGGACTTGGAGCAGAAACAGGCGTCGGCTACCTCCTCCGTGCGCAGTTCCTCCTGCAGGTGTTCCTCCATATATTCCAATGCCTTCGCCAAAAGCTCCAGATTTTTCATGATCCCCATCCTTTCGCTTACGCTTCTCCCCTGTCCGATACAGGCGCTCCCCATTTTACTCTAAACGCACATGTACAAAGTAATGGATACCTGTTACATGTTTTTCTTTTCGGATGTAGTTTTGGATCTTATTCAGGGAAATAATCCTGAATTTTCCAAGCAGTTCCCTTATGTCCGGTTCATCCACATAGCAATGGGGTATTCCTGCCTCTTTCCCTTCCGCCGGTATCATGGTAAACCCATCAAGAGTTTCCTCTTTATGGAATTTCACATTTTCCCTGGAATTAAACGTAATATAAGCTTCCCCGTTCCTTTTTAAGACACGTTCTATTTCACTGACTGCTTTCTGCATCCCCTTATAATCCGAATGATAAATTGTATGGAAGCACACCACGCAGTCAAAGGATTCATCCTCATAGGGCAATTGTATCATGTCGCATACTTTCGCATCAACAGCCAGATTTTTTTCCGCTGCCGTCTGTTTTATCAGTTCAATGCTGCTTGGGGAGAAGTCCACAGCACTTACCCGGAAGCCGTTATCCGCAAAGAAAAAGGCATGCCTTCCTTTACCGGCGCCGATATCCAGGATGGAATGAAATTTTTCTTTCCATTGTAAGGCAACCGGCAAAAACTCCTCCGAAATTTGAAGCCATGAATCTGATGTTACATTTGTCCAGTCCCATCCCTTGTGTTCTGCCTGCATTATGATTCTCCTCTCCATAGCTATTATTTCCGCCGGCAAAGTAAAAAATCTCCATGTCCTGTTCAACCGTTTCCGTCCAAACCAGGTTCTCCGTCATGATAATCGACTCCTGAAAGCAGCGGCTTATATTGATATCATAACAGACAGCGCAGCTGCCCCGCTTGACTTTTTGAGTAAAAAAAGACACCCGAACGGATATTAAAAAAATCCGGCCAGATGCCTTTTTCAATCTCAGTCATAATCCACGCTCACAAGACAGAGCCCCTGTGCAGGCGCCGTAGGACCCGCCTTCTGCCTGTCCGGGCTCTCCAGCGCCGCCTGTGCCTGCTCCACAGTCATTCTCCCGCAGCCCGCCTCCAGAAGGGTGCCCACCATAATGCGCACCATGTTCTGCAGGAAACCGTTTCCGTGGAAAGTAAAGCACAGGTATCCGCCCTCCCTCTCAATCTCTATCCTGTCCACACAGCGGACCGTGGATTTCTTCATCCTGGGATTCACACAGAAATTCCGGAAATCATGGGTTCCGCACAAAACCTCCGCCACCCGGCGCATCTGCTCCAGGTCCGGCTTTTCCTCCAGACAGGTACAGTACTTCCTGTCAAAGACAGGCTTTACATCCCCGTCATAGCAGGTATAACAGTAGGTCTTGCCCAGGGCATTGTAACGGGCATGGAACCTGGGGGACGCCTCCCGCACCTCCGTCACGGCGATATCCTCCGGCAGATACCGGTTCAGATAATCCCTTATCTCTCCGACGGCAAGAGCCGTCTCCAGCATGGCGTTTGCCACCATGCCCCTGGCGTGGACCCCGGCGTCGGTCCGCCCCGCGCCGATGACCTCCACTTCCCTGCCGCACATGACGCCAAGGACACTCTCCAGCTTGCCCTGGACCGTAGTCTTGTCCGGCTGTCTCTGCCATCCGGCGTAACGGGTACCGTCATACCGGATCACCATTTTATAATTTCTCACGCCTCACACCTCTTTAAAAGCTCCTCCCAGCGCCTGTCTACCTCCTGCTGGAATTCCTCGATGAGATATTCATTGCCCGACACAAATAAATGCTTAAAGCGTCCCTGCTTCTTTAAGAAGTCCTCCAGAGGCAGCTTCTTTTTCGGCTTGTAATTCAGGATCCACCTGCCCTCCGCCACCTCAAACAGAGGCCAGTAACAGGTCTCCACCCCCAGCCTGCAGATCTCGATAATATCATCTGTCTCATAGCGCCAGCCCCTGGGACAGGGCGCCATGATATTCAGGAATGCCGGGCCGGGCGTATAGATTGCCCTCTCGGACTTCACATACAGATCCTTCATGTTGCCGATAAAGGTGGTCTGCGCCACATAGGGGATGTTATGCGCCGCCATCACCGCCGCCAGATCCTTGCGCGCCTGGGGCTTTCCGTTGGAAACCCTGCCGCTGGGAGTCGTCGTGGTATCCGCAAACTGCGGGGTCGCCGAAGAACGCTGGATACCTGTGTTCATATATGCCCCGTTATCGTAGCAGACGTACACCAGGTCGTGCCCCCTCTCCATGGCCCCGGAGAGGGACTGCAGGCCGATATCATAGGTGCCGCCGTCGCCGCCAAAGGTGATAAACTTGTATTCCGAGGAAATTTTTCCCTTTTTCTTCAGTACATGATAAGCCGTCTCCACCCCGGACAGCGTTGCCCCCGCATTCTCAAAGGCGCTGTGTATGTAGCTGTCCTTATAGGCTGTGTAGGGGTACATGTAGGTAGACACCTCCAGACAGCCCGTGGCGTTTCCCACCACCGCCTTATCGCCGGGATGGAGCGCCTTCAGCACGTTCCTGACCGCAATGGAGCCGCCGCAGCCCGCGCACATCCTGTGCCCCGGCGCCAGACGCTCCTGCCTCTCCTGTATTTCCCTGAAATTAAATGCCCGTTGTCCCATATATTCTCTCCATTCTTTCCTTGCAAAACTTATAGGAAACGGCTTAAGTCGTTTCCTTTTCCCGGCGTAGCCTGCGCAGCCTTTCCCGCCTCAGAAGCCCTGCCTGTGGGAACTTGCGCCGCTTTCTGCACTCGGTTCCCTTTTACGGGAACCTATGCCCCCTGTCTCTCCCGGTTTTTTCCAGCTATTCCCGCAGCCCCAGATAAAAATATTCCGGGAAGCTTACCTCTCCTGCGGCAAGCTTCTGCAGCTTGTCAAAGACGCCCTCCATATCCTGGACTCTCACATCCCGCCCGGACAGACCATACATGATATTTACAGTCTCGGCAGCCGCCTTCCCACGGTACAGCACGGCTCCTACCTCGGCGCCCAGGGGACCGCCGCAGCCGCTGTAGCTCTCAGCCCTGTCCATAATGGCGATTGCCCGACAGTGCTTCAATGCCCCTGCAATCTCCTCTGCGGGGAAAGGCCGAAATACCCGTATTTTCAAAAGCCCCGCCTTGACTCCCTTTTCCCTCAACACGTCGATGGCATCCTTTACCGTGCCGCACACAGAACCGATTGCCACCACCGCATACTCGGCATCCTCCAGCTTATATTCCTCGAAGAAACCGTAATGCTGCCCGGTGACAGCCTCGAACTCTTTTGCCACATCCAGGATGACCTGCCTTGCGTTCTTCATAGCCTCCGCCTGGGCTTTCTTTGCCTCCATACAGTAATTGGAAACCGCATAGGGGCCTACCGCCATGGACTCGTCCTCTTTCAAGAGATAATGCTCCGGCTCATACTCCCCTATGAATTTCCGGATGGGTTCGTCGTCCCACAGGGTAATGTTTTCCACGGCATGGCTGGTAATAAAACCGTCCTGGCAGATCATCACCGGCAGATGCACATCTTTATGCTCCGCAATGCGGTGTGCCTGCAGGAAATTGTCATACGCCTCCTGATTGTTCTCCGCATAGATCTGAATCCAGCCGGAGTCCCTGGCTCCCATACTGTCGGAATGCTCCGCATTGATGTTCAAAGGCCCTGTGAGCCCTCTGTTCACCACCGCCATCACGATGGGCAGGCGGCTGGACGCCGCCACATACAGCACCTCCCACATCAGGGCTAGCCCGCAGGAGGACGTAGCCGTGATCGCCCTGGCCCCTGCGGCGGACGCGCCCATGGCGGCGCTCATGGAGCTGTGCTCGCTCTCCACAGGGATAAATTCTGTATCTATCTCCCCGTTTGCGATCATAGACGCCACAAACTGGGGAATCTCCGTAGAAGGAGTAATCGGAAATGCCGGCATAACGTCAGGATTTACCTGCCTGATGGCATGAGCCACCGCCTCATTGCCGGACATACGTGTTCTCTGTGACATAATATATTCTCCTAGTTTAAAGTTCCGCCTCTGCACTTCAGTTCCCGTTTACGGGAACTTGCCCCATTGTCTGGAAGGAAATTTCATCTGCTAAGGACGCAGCTGTAATTTCCTTCCGGGGGCGTTTCCGTTTCGAGGCTGTTTTCCAGTTTCGCCTCTCCGTTTCCACGCCCCCTTGTCTGGGAGCAATTTTCAGCTGCAAAATGCGCATCTGAAAATTCTCCCGGGGCGTCTCCACTGCGAGGCTGTTTTTATTTTTTTCCAGTTCTCACTTGTGAGGACTTGTCCCGCTTTCGGGAACTTTTCTGCCTTTCTTATTACAGCCCCCTGGCTGCTCACCCTTTGCCCTCCTGCATGGAGATTGCGCCGAAAGGGCACGCCTTTGCGCAGATGCCGCAGCCCTTGCAGTGGTCATAATCAAATTCCTGCCTTTTGTTGTCCTTGACCGGAATGCAGCTGTCCGGGCAGTAGGGCACGCACAGCAGACACTGCTTGCACTTTTCCTCATCCAGTATGGGAGTCTGGGTCCTCCACTCCCCGGTCTGGAACTGCCTGGACGTTGCCGGCTCATAAATCTGCAAGCCCTCTGTCATATCCTGCCATCTTGATTTCTCATTGATATTTTCCGCCTTTACTGACATTGCACTACCTCCTCCAGCGCAAGCTCAAGCGCTTTCAAGTTCCCCTCCAGCACTTCCGGCTTCCGCGCAAATTTATGCTGCAGGGAGCTTTTCATCTCCCTTAAGAACACGTCGATGTCCATGACTTCGGAAATCTTCACCATGGCGGCAAGCATGGGCGTGTTGGGAAAATACTGCCCCAGAGTCTCCATACTTACCTTATGTGCGTCTATTATGTAAACTTTTCCCGGATAACCTTTCAAGAGGGGAATGATCTCCTCCCTGGGCTTCCTTGTATTGATCAAAAGCCCGCCGTCCTCCTTCAGCCCTTCCGTCACATCCACGGAATGCAGCAGAGTGTCATCCACCACCGCCACAAAGTCCGGATCATAAATGTTGGAGTGGACCCGGATCTCATTGTCGCTGATCCGGTCATAGGCGGTAATGGGCGCTCCCATTCTCTCCGGACCGTACTCCGGAAAGCCCTGTACGTGCTTTCCCGCCTGAAAAGCCACATCCGCAAGCAGCAGCGCCGCCGTCTTGGCGCCCTGTCCCCCTCGCCCGTGCCACCTGATTTCTGTCAAATGTCTCATCTTATCTCATCCTTTCCTTTGTGATACGATCCTTAATACTTTCTTAATTCCAGTACCGCCTCTGCACTTCAGTTCCCGTTTACGGGAACTTGCCCCCTTGTCTGGAAGGAATTTCCATCTGCACAATCCTCAGCTGCAAATTCCTTCCGGGGACGTCTTCGTTTCGAGGCTGTTTCCAGTACCGTCTCTGCACGGATTTGTACATACTAAAAAAGCTCCCGCCGCAAACGGCAGAAGCTCATAATCATGCTCACAATCCCATTTACGACATACCAGCATATGCGTCCCCTTTGACGTGGGGAAACCGTCGGTGTCTACTGGCCCGCGCTTTGGACACCGCTGCTCAGGAGGGATCTTCCTATCACCATACTCGTACCGCTTCTCAGCTTTCCGCGGCTCTCTGTGACCTTTCCGGTTATAGTACTGTCTCCGTCAATGCATTTATCTCAGGAACCCTAAGAATCCCTGACTTAGACTTTATTATAGTAGTGTATAGAAATCTTGTCAACACAAATTTATGTTCATTCACAAATATATAAGCCATTTATGATAATGTCTCAGTAGACCACAAATAAAAATGTCCC
>CAOKQK010000005.1 GCA_948470905.1 uncultured Lachnospiraceae bacterium
CTGCTATTTCTGTTCTTCGACCTCGATCTTCCGGATCTTCTTCGTGCGGATCTCTTCACAGAGCTCACTGATAAACGCATCCAGCGGCTTCTGTCCTTCATCTCCCAGGTAACGGCTTCTCACAGAAACCACGCCTTCCTCCTGTTCCTTGGCGCCGACTACCAGCATATAAGGAACCCGGTTCAGGCGGGCATCCCGGATCTTATAACCCATCTTTTCAGAACGCTGGTCCACGGAGCAGCGGATGCAGGCCGCTTTCAGCTGTTTCTCTACCTGCGCCGCATAGTCATGATATTTATCCGAGATCGGGATGATGCGCACCTGTTCCGGGCAGAGCCAGGTGGGGAACAGGCCGGCGTATTTCTCGATCAGCCATGCCAGCGTCCTCTCATAGCAGCCCATGGAAGTCCTGTGGATAATGTAAGGACGTACCTTGTCGCCGTTCTGGTCAATATAATACATGTCAAACTGCTCCGCCAGCAATGCATCCCACTGGATCGTAATCATGGTGTCTTCCTTGCCGTACACATTCTTTGCATTGATATCAATCTTGGGACCATAGAAGGCGGCCTCTCCCACATCCTCCACATAAGGAATCTGCAGCTCATTCATGATATCCCGCATATGCTGCTGGGTTTCTTCCCAGACTTGCGGCTCTCCGATATATTTCTCACGGTCGTCCGGATCCCACTTGGACAGATGATAGGTCACATCCTCCTCCACGCCCAGAGTCTCCAGGCAGTATTTCGCCAGGGCAAGGCAGCCCTTGAACTCCTCCACCATCTGGTCCGGCCTGACGATCAGGTGCCCCTCCGTAATGGTGAACTGGCGCACGCGGGTGAGCCCGTGCATCTCCCCGGAGTCCTCATTGCGGAATAGCGTTGAAGTCTCGCTGTAGCGGCAGGGCAGGTCGCGGTAGGATTTCTGGGAATTTTTAAACACATAATACTGGAACGGGCAAGTCATGGGGCGAAGGGCATAGACCTCCTTGTCGTTCTCCTCATCCCCAAAGACAAACATGCCATCCTTATAGTGATCCCAATGACCGGAAATCTTATACAGGTCAGACTTTGCCATCAGGGGAGTCCTGGTACGCATGTAGCCCCACTCCCTGTCCTCCAGATCCTCGATCCATCTCTGCAGCTTCATGATCATCCTGGTTCCCCTGGGAGTGAAAAGCGGCAGCCCCTGGCCAATCACATCCACGGTGGTAAAGAGATCCATCTCCCGTCCCAGCCTGTTGTGGTCGCGGCGTTTCGCGTCCTCCATGCGCGCCAGATGCGCCTCCAGATCCTCCCTGGTATTGTAGGCAGTGCCGTAAATACGCTGCAGGCTCGCCTTGCTGGAATCCCCCCTCCAATAAGCCATGGAAGAAGAAGTCAGCTTAAACGCCTTGATCCCTTTCGTGCTCATCAGATGAGGTCCTGCGCAGAGATCCACAAAATCCTCCTGGCTGTAAAAGGAAATCTCCGCATCCTCCGGCAGGTCGCTTATCAGCTCTACCTTGTAAGGCTCGCCCTTTTCCTCCATATATTGAATGGCTTCGGCCCTGGGCAGGGTAAATTTCTCCAGCTTTGCCCCCTTCTTGATGATCTTCTTCATCTCCGCCTCCAGGGCGTCAAGATCCTCCCTGGAGAAGGGCGCATGGTCAAAATCATAATAAAATCCCGTATCAATGCTGGGACCTATGGTAAGCTTCGCATCGGGAAACAGGTTCTTCACCGCCTCCGCAAGCACATGGGATGCCGTGTGGCGGATCGTGGCAAGCCCTTCCTCATCCCTGGCGGTACAGATCGTCAGCTCACAGTCACTGTCCAGCACCGTCCTCAAATCCACTACTTTGCCGTCCACCTTTGCGCAGCAGGCCGCCCGGGCAAGCCCTTCGCTGATGTCCAGCGCAATGTCATAAATACTTTTGCTCTCCCCGTACTCCTTCACGGAGCCGTCCTTCAACATGATCTTCATCTTTCTTCTTCCTTTCTGTGCCCATACGCACACATCCTTCCATACCCGGAGCCTTGATTCCCTGTCGCTCCAAGCCCTGTCGCTCCAAATATGAAAAAGCCCGCAGGGGACAGATCATGCGACGTGATTTTTTACGCACATAAAAATCCCCTGCAATATCTCTATTGCAAGGGACGTATTTTTTACACGCGGTTCCACCCTTGTTGCAGACTCCGCCTTGGGGATGCCTGCCACTTCATTTGCTCTGTAACGGGAGCTTCCGGACTATATTAAAGCCGCTCCGGGGTGGTCTTGGGCTGGCTTGGACAAAACCGCTTGCAGCACACAGGGTTCCCCCCGCGGCGGTTCTCTCTGCTGTCCTTCCACAGCTTACTGTCCCCATCAACGCTTTGTCTGTTATGCAAAGCCTGAACATGACACTCTGCTTTGTGTTATATATATTATTACTTTTTAAAAGAAAAGTAAAGGGCTTTTGAAAAAATTTTCTGGTAACTCATACCTGCAAGCCCTGCAATAATTGCAGGGCAGTCAAAAGCGCCCTTGAAACGGGAGTTTGACTTCGCGGGAGGGATCTGAACCGCTACACCGCATCCGCGCATAAAGAGTTTACAACATTTTCCGGAACCTGACCTTGGAACCCTGCCCGAAAATTCGATACCCGCATTTCAGGTAACATCCCTGCGCAGGCAGATTGTCCTCGTCCGTCTGCACCGCAATAGACTTAAATCCCCTTTCTCTTACATAACCTTCAACGTTTTTGACCGCGAAGGAACCGATTCCCTGCCGCTGAAATCCCCTTGCCACAAACAGCATGGAAATCCACGCCTCATTTCCGCCCTCCAGCCCGTTTATCCTCAAATAAGCCACAGGCACTGCGCCTTTGCATATGAGGAAATGCCTCTCGTCAGGATCATGGACGGCAAGAAGCTCCCTCCATTCCGCCAGACTGATATTGTCTGTATGCAGCACCTCCCTGTTTTGGACAAACAGTATCCTCACAAAATAAGCTTCTTCCACAGTTGCCGGGATCATGGTAATGTCCGGGGAAATCTCTGCCTCATACATTGCCTGCCCCTCATTGTCTATATCATTAAATGTCTGATAAGGCTGTTCCAGGAAGCCCACTGACAATTGAAGCTTACGGCTTGCGGTATTCTCCGGCTCTACATAACACCGCAGCACGGCCGCACCCATTTCAGACAAATGCCCCATTGCCGCACGGATCATCCGGGCTGCAATCCCCATCCTCCTGTACTCCGGAACAACAAATAAATCTCCATAGTACCAAAGCTTAGGATCACTTTCATTTTTTATGCAGTGAAGCCTTCCGATTAAGTCCTGATCCGGCCCGGAAGCCACTACATCAAAACAGTCATTTCCATTGATAACCATCTCATCAAAGATTAACTGCCGCGAACGATTGACCCACTTTGGTTCAGAGGACTTCCAGTGTTTCTGAGCGATTTTCTCCGCCAGCTCGTCTGTTAAGAATCTGCTGATCTGTATTGTGATGATTTCTTTCATTTGCTGCCTCTCCTTTTCCCTGTTTATCGCACGGCGTACGCGCTGCAAAGCTGCAATCTACATTATGCACCCCACGCAGCCTGTCTGCTCCCGCGCGACCCATGCGCCGACTTGAAGGCATACTTTCCCGCCACGGATCTGTGAATGAAAAAATGCCCTTGATAAAACCAAGAGCATTCATCTCCGAAACAGCAAATTCTTTTAAACGGCAGACAAAATAATCTCTGGTTCTATCCTAATAAAGTTAATCATTTTGTCCACCTCGCTTTCCTTTTAGATTGACTCCATTCTACTACACCTGATACAGGCTGTCAATAGTTTCAGCTCACTCTTTGTTCATTTCTCTCGTGATATAGCCTTCCACCTCGTCCTTGGGCATTTCCAGCGCCACGGCCAGCTCCCCATACAGGTTGTCCTCCGCCATGTGGAAATACTTGGCATCCACCGCCGTGACCTTCCTCCCCGCCTGCAGGCGCTTCTGCTTTCTCATATATATAGTCTTGATTATCTTTATCAGTTCCTCGCAGTCGTTTGCCCTGATACACTCGCGGTACATCTGTTCTGTCAGCTTATCGTTGGTGATGACCAGGAGCGGGATATCCGGAATATCCCGGATCAGCTTCTGTGCCTCATGGCGCTTCAATACCCGGCGCATGGACTTCTCCGCGGAATCAACCGGCACATAGACCGTGCTTCCCGCCATATATAAGGGCTTCAAAATATAATATTCCCGCTCCCTGTCCACGCCGGAAATATCCAGTTTCGCCACATCTTCCACAACACACACACCCTTGTTACCGCAGACTACATATTCACCAATTTCAAACACAAAAAGCCTCCTTCCTGTCTGTTTACTGACTTTATATATCTTCAATACTGTTATACCCTGATTTTAACAGATTAAACCCAAAAATGTCAGCAAATAATAAACAAAATTTTGTTTTTTGTGAAAACTGCTCATATAAAACAGGTGCCACATTGTGCAATGTGACACCCATTCAGCGTACAAAATTCCCCCCAGACACCTGTTCTCGTGCCTTCCGACACTCCGCCGCTTCCCCGGCAGGCACCTGTCCTCATGCCTTACGGCACTCCGCCCCAGCCCCGCCAGACACCTGTCCTTGTGCCTGCCGGCACCCTGCTCATTGTCCGGGAGCATCGATTACCTTGACGCTCTCGATCACAGGCTGGTTTGCCTTTGATACCGACTCACCGTCAGCTTCCACCTTCACCGTATCACAGATGGCATCCACAACCTCTATCCCCTCTGTCACATACCCGAAGCAGGCATACTTTCCGTCCAGGAAGGTACTGTCTTCATGGACGATAAAAAACTGTGAGCTCGCACTGTCATACTTGCTCGACCTGGCCATGGAAATGGCGCCGCGGGTGTGAGACAGCTTGTTTTCCACTCCATTCTCAGAAAACTCACCCTTTATGGTCTCATCAGAACCTCCCATACCTGTGCCAAGGGGGTCTCCTCCCTGGATCATAAAACCTTTTACAATACGATGAAAAGTCAACCCGTCATAAAAACCTTCATTTGCAAGTTTGACAAAGTTGTCCACCGTGATCGGCGCCGCTGTGGCATCCAGCTCCACCTTCACTGTCCCGTAATCCTTTATCTTGATCTCCACATGATAATACTCCTGCTCTCCGTCCCCGGGTCCCGCACTGCCGCCGTCCGCCGGCTCCTTACCGCAGGATGCCAGCACCGCGAACATAACCGCCGCCAAAAGCAGCACTGTAAACTTCTTCCAAACCTTTTTCATAATATCCTCCACTCCTGTATACAGCCCGACCATGAAAACCCCTTCCCCATGTGATCAGGCAAAACACCTCTTTTTTCTCCTGCCCCCGCACAATGGAGCAGGTAAAACGCTTTTCCCCTGCCCGTCGCGGGACCTGCATGCTGCGTCAGCAGCAAATATCCATATGCGGGACAAGCGTGGTCCAGCTTCGCCGGACACACTGCACATACAAAGAACCCGGCGGCGTCACAAACCGCCACCGGGCTGTAATTTTTAAATTGTGAGTTCAAACCGCTGCCCGTTCATGGGCACTTCTTCCTTCACTGCATTCCAGTCCACCTGGCCAATCTTCTCGGCAAGCTCCTCCGCAGATCCCGCAAAGACAGTGGTACGCTTCGTCGGACGGCCTCCGTACATCCTGCCAGATTCCTCCGTTCTCCACGGTCCCTTTTTCGCTTCTGCCTTCTCGGCCTCAGCCTTCTTGGCCTCTTCAGCTGCTGCTTCCTTTTTGTCGGCGCGCTGCTGTTCTATGCGCTCGCGCTGCTTCTCGCCCATCTGCTCCAGCTCTGCAAAGTAGGAAACCTCTCCGTTCCCGCCGATTGCCACGCCGATGCGCGTCACCTCATCCGCCTTGTCGCCCAGCTGTTCCTTTACCTCATCCAGCTTGGATACCGCCTCGTCCAGGGTCTTCAGGTTCTTATCCTTGACATCCTTGTCCGCCGCCATCTTCTCCAGCTCCTCCGGAGAAATCAGCACACTGTAATCCTTTGTCCCTCTGGACAGGTAAGAAGCCGCCTCCTCGTCGCTGGCATAATCCGCCACAATGAAGTCCATGTTGCCATAGCCCTTTTTCAGCTCCTTAAGCAGCTTCTGCGCGCCATCGCTCAATGACACCTGCTTCTGCTCCGCATCCGCACCCCTGGCTTTTGTACTCTCTGTCTCTCTCTTCGCCTGCGCTGCCCTGTCATAAAGACCGCTGCGGTACATATCAAAGCTTCCGATTCTTTCCATTCCCATTCCTTTGCCCTCCATAGCTTCATCGACACCGTTCCGTCAGTATCGGTTCATATACTTCTGCAGGCACTTACACCTGCTCCTATGCTTTATTTCGGCATGATCGGAATAAATCTTTAGCCCTGTCTCCGGAAATTATCACTTTTTCCGTTCAAAATTACCGCCTCCTTAATTTCCTCTCCGTCAGGAAAACGGGCAGCCCTATCACCACGGCTCCCAATACAACACATACTACGGCTCCCCAGGACCCAACCGTATCCACGGGCTTCCCCAGGCAGGGCAGCATGCACAACACAGCCGGCACAAATCCCACACACCCCGTATACAAAGCACACCTGCCCCAATACCGCTGGGCAAAATCCCAGTTTCCCTGATTCCTCATGGAATTCCTGGTGCGGTAGCCATAGAAAGCGTTAATGTCCTCCGGAGGAAATTTCACAAAAACCGCGCCAAATATTATCATTAAAAATGGCACCAACGCCACCATACAAAGCATAAATATCCAAAAGCCCATACTGTCCCCTTTCCGCCGCAGGGCTGCGGCAAATCCGGACTTTTACAGGCATGACCCCCAAAGCCCCTCCATAACCTTCGCCCCGGCCGCTTCCTCTCAAAGGCTCTCATCCCAGCCTGTATTTCTCAAAAGCCTTCTCCGCTGTCAGATGAACATCCTTAAAAAACAGCACGATCCAGACACCGTAAACCGGTATCGCCAAGTAACCTGACACCAGAAGGCACAGCCCTGCTCCCGCCAGAAACAAGAGTCCCCAGCACCCATACTGCCTCTGCACATCCTGCGCGATACGCTTTCTGTCATACCTATCCCACTCATGCCTGGGCATGCTGTTAAATCCAGCCATCAGGATGGCGCCCTTTTCCTTTAAGAGAAACATCAGCAATGCTATGAGCCAGAATACCGGCACCAGCAGAAGGCACATATAAAAACCAATGTTCATCTTCCACTCCTCCTCATGAAAGCCGCCTTGGTACACACCTTATGAGAGGATCTTTCATTCACAAACGTACTCACGAAAGGTCCTCTCGTGTACCTTCAAGACTTTACCTATACTGCCACAAATTTTCAAATAAGTCCTTGACCTTTTATTCCAGTTCCCGCCTGCAGAACTCACTTCATGTAAAAGCCTACCAGCTCCATCTTACTGTTGAATGTAAGCGTATAGGTCACACTGACATTCGCGTAAGAAGCGTTCATCTGCACTATGACATATTCCTTTCCCCGCTGGCTTACCTCGGCCATGTATGCTGTTCCCACGCCCCGGTATTCCCCCCAGTCATCCCCAATGACCGGCTTAAGTTCTTCCAGCATCTGACTTGTCACTGCTTCCTTCATTTCACTGGAGTAATAGCCCTCCAGAGTATCATAATCCCCTCTGCTGAAAGCATCCACCACCGCCGTCGCGTACTGCTCTACCACATTTGCCGTAAATTTCCCGCTGTCACCTACCTCCCTTGTCTTGGGAAACGCCCAATATGCAAAAACCGCAAGCACTGCCAATACTACAGCCACCACCAGTATCACCTTGACCGCCCGGTGCTTTTTTCCCTGAGGCGCTTCCCCGCTTCCGAAATTCTCGTTGAATTCCCTCGCCAGCGCCTCCGGTTCTCCCATCTCCGTGAGAATTTTCTCCAGCGGCCTGCCCTCGCCAAGTGCGATTTCAATATCAGACATAAGCTGCCTTGCGATATCGTCCCTCTTATTCTGCGGACAGTTTAACTTTTTTACCACCTGTTTCACATAATCCTGTTTCGTCATCACGTTTACCCTCTCTATTCCCGTTCCCTCCCGCGGGAATCATTTCTTCATAATGCTGCCTACGCTGCCTGCAAAGCTCTGCCACAGCTCCCACAGCTCTGTGAGCACCGCCCTGCCTTCTCCGGTTATCCGGTAATATTTTTTGGAGACTTCCCTGCCCTTCGGCTCGCTCCACCTGTTTGTCACCAGACCGTCCTCCTCCATGCGATACAGGATAGGATACAAAGTTCCCTCTTTCAGCATAAAAGTCCCATCACTTCTTTCCTTCAGCTCACAGATCAGCTGATAACCATACTTCTCATTCTCCGAGAGCAGCCGCAGCACCAGCATCTCCAACACGCCTTTCTTCATCTGCTGCTCATACTTCTGCTTCAACACATCACCTCCGCATCCTAAAAAGCTTACCTGTATAGTCCACATACCCAATATATATTTAGCATTACTAAGTACATATTAATGCCATTAAATGAAATTGTCAAGAGCCAACATACAAGTCTTTCCTTTTTCTTCATATTGTAGTATAATGTACACAGTACTAATATGAGAAAATGCCGACCGGGGCCGGGGAACCGAAGATTTTTCGGATTTCTGCCCACAGGATGAACGAATTCAGCAGGGGAAATCTTTCCCTCTGCCCGTTGCGCGGCCCGTATGCTGCGCCAGCAGCAAGCTTCTATATGCGGGCCTGTATACCAAAACAGGAACAACGCCTGAGGAGCTGTTCCTAAACACACAGACAAACAGGAGGGCTGCACGATGACTGGTAATTATATGGACATGTTTTCATTGAAGGGAAAAACCGCGCTGGTGACAGGCGCCAACACCGGGCTGGGACAGGGGATCTGCCTTGCCTACGCCCAGGCAGGCGCAAACGTAGTCGGTGTGGCACGCAGAAGCTGCCGGGAAACAGCGGAGAAGATTGAGGCGGTTTCCGGACACTTTACGGAAGTCATTGCTGACCTTTCCGATCTGTCCGTGATCCCCCGCATCGCCGCCGAGGCAAACGCTGCTTACGGACGCGTGGATATTCTTGTCAACAACGCCGGGATTATCAAGAGATGCGACGCGGTGGACGTCACAATAGAAGATTGGGACTCTGTGATCGAGGTAAATCAGAGAATGGTATTCTTCCTCTGCCAGGCTTTTGCAAAGGGATGGATCCAGGACAATAAAGGCGGTAAGATCATCAACATTGCCTCTATGCTCAGCTTCCAGGGCGGGATCCGGGTGCCCTCCTACGCCGCAAGCAAAAGCGCGGTCATGGGGCTTACCAGAGCTCTGGCAAATGAGTGGAGCAAATACAATATCAATGTAAACGCCATTGCCCCGGGCTATATGGCGACCAACAACACGGCAAACCTGCGGTCAGACGAACAGCGCGAGGAAGAAATCCTGTCCCGCATTCCCGCCGGCCGCTGGGGCACCCCGGAAGACATCGCGGGAGCGGCGATCTTCCTGGCATCCGAGGCTTCCTCCTATATAAACGGCTTTACGCTGGCTGTGGACGGCGGCTGGCTGGCAAGGTGATCCTGGGATCACCCTGCTGTCCTGCGCCGGATCCTCAGCTGGAAGATGAGCTGGAAGCAGCCGCCGCCGCGGTACTGGCTGCGATCGCGGCACACATGGCCGCCTCCTGAGCCACCACCAGCGACACTGCACTGATCGTCGTCTGCATGGCCAGCGGCACTGTTCCATCCAATGCCGTCTGTCCGACCGCAGACGCTGTGCGATCCGCTGCCAGCTGCAGTCCCCCCGCCTGTATATGCTCTTTCTGTGCCAGCATTCCCGCATACATCAGGCGCTGCTTCCTGTTAATGCTGCCCAGCATCCCAAAGCCCTTCTGCTCCGACAGCCAGCTGTCAATTTCCAGCATTTCCTGTACGATCTGCCCGGAATCCACGTCCGTCATTGCGAAAATCCCCAGCGCGGGAAGCTCATACTCCGTCCCGAATTTTCGTCCCGCTTCTTTCAGCTTCCGGAACAGCTCCATAGTCCTGCCGCACTTCTCCTTTGGCGTCCCCTCACACAGCGACAGTACATGCGCCAGGGACTGTACCGCGTTTCCGGAGAAGAATTCAGGCTTGAGCAGCCCGTAGCACGCCTCCATATCACTGATCAGCTCGTCATCCGGCCTGTCCGAAAGCGCTGACAAAGCACAGAACGCACTGTCCTCGCCGGATGTGAGAAAGGGATGCTCCGTCTTCATCCGCTCATAAATCCTCCTGGTACGCCCGGCAACCTCCTCATAGGCAAAAGGTTCCGCCAGCTGGGCGATCACCATAGCTGCCAGCGGCAGATAAGCAGAACCCCAGAACTCCTTCTTTAAGCGCTCATACACTGCAATCCCATTGTCCAGAGTGCGCTCCGGATTACCTGTAACCGCCAGCATAGCCGCAATGGGCGAGCGGGCTGTCCCCCGAAAATTGGAGAAAATCCCCAGCTTTTCTTTCAAAAGCCTCTTGCTCTGCTCCAAAAGGCTTTCGTCAACATTTCTGTCCTTCATCACATAGATCCCCGCACATGTCAGCTGTATCAGCCCGCCATCCCAGGGAAACACCTGCCTGACCTGGTCCCTGCAGCGGATCAGCTGTTCACAGCTTTTCCGTACCGTATCCTTCATAACCTCTCCTTTTACTATTTCTTGTTTTGCTGTTATTTCATTGCCCGCCGGAATAATATGGCCACGCGGCAAAATAACCGTCAAGCCAGTCCATTCGCCTGCGCTGGAACTCCTTCAGATAATCTATATCCAGATTCACCCCTCCCTGGGGCCAGCGCTCCTTTTCCCGCATAAAAGCCCCCGTGGACAGCAGATACTCCCTGTTTTCCTCCAACAGCCCAATCACGCGGTCCGTGGCAAGGAAATCCTTCCTGTACCTCTCCCATCTCTCCAAAAGCCTGGAGACAACCGCCTCCGGATCAGCCTCATACAGCCGGAACAAGGTTTCTTCCGCATATTCCTTCTGGAAATCGCCGTCAAAGACAACACACATTTCTGTCCCGTACTCATATATGTTCCCAAAGGTATAATCCAAGTCCCAGGGAACCTGCCTCATCCTGTAATTTTCAATGCCGTCACCGCATTCTGCCGCGAAATAAATATTCTTGAAAAAATTATCGCTGCCGCTGACTACCATGTTAAATATCAGCATATCACAGAAATTATCAGGATCAATATGTTGCACTGCTTCCTCATACGGGACGATGTCTCCCCGGTGGAATATCTCCAGATAATCATCCATGGGATACCATGCCGCCTGATAGTCATTTATCACCTTGGGATATCGTATCCTGACAGGATGCTGGAGCTTCCACCCCTTGTCCGCAGATTCCTGAATGCTTTCACTGTCGGGGATTTCCCAGCCAATGACCTTATACAGGATATCATTCTTTTGCAGATCCAGCTTCTTCGCATCGATAGGTTCCACCAGGCAGTAAACACCTCTATACTCATTATCCACGATCAGTTCCACGTATTCCATATTTGGCCCCGATTCGTTGATATCCCCGTTTGCCCCGTCGATCAGCTCCCAGATCTGGGACGACGTGATCTCACGGATACGGCTGCTGTCCGTGTACAGGGAATTCAGCTTCCACTTACTGTCCGAACGCATGCCTGCCAGAGACACATCCACCTTATTTCCCCGGTGATCCAGCAGATCAATGCTGTAGGACTTTTTCTCAAACCAGGAGGTAGAAGCACCCTTATAATGATAACAGACCGCCGCCTCCGTGATCTGGTACTGCCCGCCCAGGCTCCCCGGGTCCATCATAAGGAATCTGCCATAATACTCCGTCCCCGAACCATAATACCTTTCATCCGGATCAGCATCCTCCGGGAGTTCTTCGCCTTTTGCCTCATACTCTGTTACCATGGAGATCAGGGGCATGCCCGTTATTGCCAACAGGAACTTATAATACTCTCCCCCGCCGGCCGGCACATATAAGGCGAAATCATGGCTGTTCCTGACTGCTTCCATTCTTTTCTCCCTCTCTGTCAGGAGCTCCAAATCATCGCGCAGAATGTATAAGGGGCGGCTCTCCCCGTCTATCACCGCAGAAAGCTCCCCATACATTTCAGCCTCCCCGCAGTTCTGGGGCAGATAAAGCCTGTTTTCCTCCCTGTCATAGGCAAGCAAGGTCCCCTCATAATATATGCCCGGATTATGATCCGGTGCTTCCCTGGGCAGCCCCGGAATCTCATCCTCCCCGCCCACCGGGGTCAGAGAGCTCTCCAGCAAAGCACCCCCGCCATTCCCGGTCTTTGAGAACTGCCTGTATTTTATGACGCCCAGACCCACCAGGGCCACACACCCTGCCAGCACAACAATTCCTATCCTATACAGCTTCATCGCACTACCTTCCCATATACTGCATCTTCCGTGAGATATAATATTTTGAAAAATTAGTCTGACGTATATCAGACACCTGCAGCGCATTATAGATGAAATCCGGGACGATCCCGGTGTACTTGACCTCCAGGATGTGGAAGCCCGCCTGCATGACCGGGCGCAGAGGCACACCAGGCTCCAGAAAATCCCTGTTCCTGCCGGACATGGCTATATTCCTGTCAAAGGTGATCCTGACATTGCCCACAGGATAGGTGTACGCAGTGCGTTCATACTGTACCATAACCTTCGGCACAAATGCCCGCAGCGCCATTTCCGCACAAAAACACCTAAGCAGCGGTTCCTGCCCAAAAAGCCCCCCGCACCTCCCCTGCATCAGTTCTTCACATTCCTCCCTGGTGATCCTGCAGGACTCCTTCCTGGCCAGATCCCGGTCTTTATATTTACACTCCAGAAAAATCTGGTCCGCATTTTCGTTGTAAATACGGATCCGGTACTTTTTTCTCGGCGCAACGCCATTCTCATTTTCCCAAAAACAGGTATCCTGATAATCGTCAAAATAAAGGCTCCTCACACGATACTTCCCATTTTCATCCCCGTGGGAATCCGGCCTGCATATATTGCATATGCTGTACTCAGTCCGTACCAGCTCCTCGCCGGAACAGACATACTTGATCTCATTTCTCCATATTTTATCATTCATAAGCCACGCCCGCCTCAATATGTCGCTTCCCCCTCATGCAAAAGAAGGGATGCCGACGATACTCCCGTTAAAGCCTGGATCTCCTGGACCAGGTCAGAACAGTCCTTCTTCATGCGCAGCTCTACGATCATATCCAGCCCCTGATTTGTGATGTTGCGCGACTTGACCTTATAGCTCTTTGTATACTTTGCAACGATTGCAAGGATCCCCTTTTCACCGGATTTCTCAGATGTGTTGATAATAAGGAGCATGGGCAGGCGCACCGCCGGAAGCAGCTCCAGGGCGGCGATCACCAGCGATACCCCCACTGAGGTCAGCACCGCAAGCTCAAACAGCCCCACGCCGCAGATGATGCCCATGCTGATGGACCAAAACAGAAAAATCAGATCCATGGGATCCTTGACTGCCGTCCGGAACCTGACGATGGACAGCGCCCCCACCATTCCAAGGGATACCACCACACTGGACTGTATGGTCAGAATCACCGCAGTTGTGATCATGGCAAGCACGACCAGAGATATGCTGAAGCTTTTGGAATAAAATGCCTTCCTTGTCACCACCCGGTAGACCAGGAAAATATAGAGTCCCACCCCGCAGGCAACCGCCATGGCGATAAGGATATCCTGCATGGTTATATCTGTTAAATTGTATGATTCCAAAAAGGACTTTTTCAAAATGTCTTTAAAACCCATTACGTTTTCCTCCTATGTTCTCTGCTGACCTTATCTCATTTAATATTAATATATTTCATATCTATTATACCTTTGGGAACTGTTGATAAATCTTTACAATTAGCTTGTCAAAATTTGTATGGACAATTCCCCGGCGCATGTCTTAAAAATCATTCCCCACACCTGCACACCCGCTTCCAAATGAGCAAAACCCGGATGCGAAAGCAGACGCAAGAGTGCGTAAGAGTTATGTGAATGCGGGAGCCAGGTTGGAGGTTCCTTGGAACGTCCAACCACACAGGTGAAAATAATTTAATCTCCCACAAATTATGACGCACATTTGGCAGGAAGCATTTTTCAAACACGACCCAGATATGAATCAATGAATACAGTACAGATTATATTTTACCTAAAATATAGAAGAAAGTAAAGGAAAACACAACTCGCACAACGCTTAAAAAATTTAGACAGGCAACATTCTAAAACAGACTCAGCTGATCATCAAGCCATCTCGCCTGCTTTGCCTCATGAATCCGGTCCCCTTCCATGCTCCCGCCGACCAAAAACGGCGACTTTGGGTCATGTGCCTTCATATTCCGTCTCACGCTCTCCACATCCCCATTGGCATAACAATATCTGCACAGATGCCCGCACGTGTCATAGCTTCCTATGTCATTCCCCATAAGGCACGCGCACTCCGGCCTGGGGGATTTCCTTTTCGGCGCCTTCAGCTTCCCATGAAGCGCCGTCTCAAAGGTCTCCACTGTCATACATCCGCCGCATTCAGCCCCATAAGGTTCCAGGTCATTTCCCTCGGCACAGGGTTTGATAATCATTCCATACTTTCTCCCGATACGGATAAATTCTTTTCCAAGCCGAATACGCTCCTCCGGCTTTACAATCCCTGCTTCCGGAAAATTCCGCCGTACCTTTTTATACAGATCAATAAAACTGATAACACAGGTTTTGGTAAAGCCGCTCAATGTCGCCGCTATTTTCTCGAAATCCTCTATATGCCGCTCCATTCCATACTTTTCCGACAAAAAGACCGGATCATACCGCCACCCCACACAGTCAATCCCCACCATATCGGACAGGGCCTTGAAGTCCTCCATCACCTTCTCCTTCTCCGGCACATTCGGTTCAATATCCCTGCCGTAAGGCGTAATGGTCACAAACCAATATTGACCATAAGGCTTTAAAAGATCCATGTGCGGAAACATTGGAGCCGGGTTCTTGGTGCAGAAAACGATCAGGTCAACCACCTCCGGTGACAGGCAGTACCGCGTGACGGAAGCCGGGTGATACGGGTTGCGGACGCAGACAAACCCTTCCCTCAACCGATTTGCAAACCACTCTGAATAAAATGCCGGAATGTCCGTCCTCATTCCTGTATGTATGATCATGACAATACCTCCAGTATCCACTCAATATTCCCGCCTATACACATAGCCTGCGCCCCAAATTCCCGCGGACAGACACCTTCCCATGATCATCCTGATTCCCATTTGCCTTCCCTTCTCCCAGAATCGCTGTATCCAGTTTTTTCTTATCTACTATTTCCTCAAAATCTCCTCTTCATCTGCTGATGTCAAGCAGGGAACAAACTTTTTTGAAGCCTTTTGATTTTGGGATTAATAAACCAAAAAGTCACAGCATATCATATACGCCGTGGCTTTTCTCATTTAAACAGACAGGTTCTATTGCTCCATATCTTCCTCTGATATTTCTGACTCAACCGTCTCCTGCAGCAAAATATCTTCATCTTTACACATCCTGTCAATAATATAACTGTCTATCTTATTTACAATATACTTTGTATTTTCTATTAATTGCCTTGTTTCCTCTTTACTGGCAACATAGAAATCATCATAATCAGACGCAGTACGAATTTGTTCGGCACCAGCAATTTTCTGGTAATCTTCGGATGTAAAAGTACCGTCTCCATTATAGATAAAACAATAATTAAACTGCTTCAATCCCCCGTTATGTGTTGTCGCTTCCATCTGCGCCATTGCCAAAAGGGCTTTTATACTTTTTTCCATTGCGTAAAAGGCTCTGTTATTCGCCGACTTATAGGACTCCCGCTCTAATAATCCGATTGCCTCTTCCAGCAGCTCTTTTGCCCGCTCTAACCTGACCTTGGCCAGCGCATCATAGTATTCCTTATCCATATAGCACCTCGCCTTCGGAATCTATATTTTGAAAAAATAAGTACCATGATTTCTTTTGCATAAATTCGGCATATGGCAGACAGACGAAATTTACGATTGAAAAATATTTCACTGCTAACTGCGTTGATATTTCAGCAATTATACTATTGTACTTCTTTACTTCCAGTCTGTCGCAAGCCGTGATAAGTGCAATGTCTATATCCGAATCCTGCGTATAATCTCCACGTGCGCAGGAACCGTATAAAACCACCCTTATCAAGTCTTTTCCCATTACCCTTTTGATCATATCTGTGGCTTCATTTTTTACTTTTCCAATTATGGTATCATTTAACACCATCTCATCCATCTTCTCTTACCCCAATATATTCACAGCAAATCTAAAACATCCTTATCATTATTATATCCAATTTCATACATTCTCTCAATTCTTTTTTACTATATTATCAATCCGCATTGAGATTTATAAAAACAGGTTCACGAAAAGATTGGAAAGATGGTCAACTGTGGGGTTCCCTCATATGGCGGTGCCATGTATGGCTGTCGGCGGTGAGCATAAATTCCTTTCTGTTGCCATTCTAAATTTTGCCCTACCTGTGATAACAAATACTGCATTGACCACTTCCCCCATGACTGTCTTTTCCAAGCATCCCGAAGCGTCTTTCTCAGAATGTTCCATGCATTCCATAAATCAAAAAATTTTGTTTCCAGTTTCACCTGTATCCCCATACCTTCGTCAAACCCCTAGAATGGAATCCTCATATCCATTGTCTCCTTACTGAGGACAGATTCTCTAATGACGACTTATGGAAAGTAATTAAGTACATTAACTATACCTATCTCCACAAAACTTTTCAAACTACACTTCTAAATGAATTGGAAAGGTGTATCGGTTCCTTTTTCAAAATCAAAAGCGCACATTTACCAAAATATAAAAATGGGATTATGTATATACAGAACCTAATCTCTGTGACACCGACACTGTTGTAAAATACATCAGCCATTATCTCGGCCGTACCATTAGCGCCACCTTTCGCTTTCCACCTATACACATAGGCGGCATCCCAGATCCCCGCGGGCAGACGCCTCCCCATGATTGCTGCAGGCATATGCGGCTCCC
The DNA here is from genome assembly GCA_948470905.1 of uncultured Lachnospiraceae bacterium. Taxonomy (GTDB): domain Bacteria; phylum Bacillota; class Clostridia; order Lachnospirales; family Lachnospiraceae; genus Acetatifactor. Next base: position 17,043 of record CAOKQK010000005.1, read on the forward strand.
GGATTCTACGACATCTTCTGCCGGAAACATCCTCATGATCATTATATCCACTTTTATACAACAACACAATTCTTTCTTAATGTATGCTTCACGGATTCAGGTATTTGCTGTTTCTTCTCCTTCCTTTTTTTCCTCATTTTTTTTAAAATTCTTCTGCCAGTTGGCATGGGTTTTATTCATAAAGTCCTCTATCGTATTCAGGTATGCGGATACTCTCTGCTCTCCCCCATACGGACCCACACGGGCTTGAAACAAGGTATATTCCCGTTTTAAAAACTCGGCGGCAGACCGATAGTTTTCCCACTTTCGCCTTGCATTGGTAAGCGCCAGCAGAGACGTAGCCAAGGATGTAAAAGATGACAAAACCACAATAACCATGTTTATCTCTGTCGTGCAGGATGCTGCTATCGCATTAATCAATGGGCATAAAATCCCTACAAATGATAAAATATAATACAACCTCTTATTGAAAACTGCTTTCCCGATATACCACTCCATCGTATATTCTGTCCGAAGTCTGCATATTTCCTCCGGCTTCTTATTTTCCGAAAACAGTTTCTGTTGTACATTCTTCCATTCTTTCATCGGTATTTTCTCCCCTGTTCTGTAGGTATCGGGACAAATAATTGCATCACAAGCTTCTTTCTAAGAAAATATTTTATCATAAGGATCCGCCGGCATTTTTGTGATATCATAGCCATATTTTGCAAATTCCATCTGCCTCTGATAGCACAATACCTGCTTCATCTGCTGATAACCAATGGCAAGGTTAAAGGGGGTAATCTGGCTTATATCGCTCAAATGCGTCAACCATACATCTACATCCAGCGGACATTCCCGACATTCATTCAAGTATCGCAGGAATTCCTCTTTAAACAGAGTTACCGGCAGCAGAAGAAAGACGGCAATGGAATCAGCGGCAATTTCTTCCAGGCTCTGCGGAATGAGCGGAATCGCATAGGCATATTTTAACATACTCTTGGACACACTGAGCAGATATCGACCGACTCCGTTTGCTACGGCATAGCGTCTTGTCTTATAGCTTACACTGGAATCCACAACAATGCTTACTGCCTCATCGGTAGCAGTGGTGACTGCAAGCTTTTTATTGAAAGTAGTAGTTCCTCCAGGATTTAGATTTTCCCGTTGGATTCCAATTCCCAGATGATGTGCAATCAGATTGATATCTATGGGAAAAGCCGGCTTTTTACCCACTGCCTGATAGCTTTCATCAACAAGCTGCTGCGCTTGTACTGCTATTTCGTTATAAAGCTTCGAGGTGGCATCTACGCATTCATTGACCCCCAGATCTTCAAACCCTTTTATCTCTACCATTTCCGTCACTTCTCCGTCTTCTCCTCTTTTTTTCTCATCCAGTCCAAAAACTTAAAATGCTGTTCCTCTGCATTGCTTTCCCTTTGCCGGATTACCGCGCTGATCAGTTCATCCCACATCCGGTCATAGCATTCTGCCACACTGTACGGCTCGCTACGCGTCTGCAAGGTTATCCATGATACCAGATTCTCGTTTTCCACAGAGCTTTTTAATATATCTTGTTTAATTTCCTGTGTTTCCAACTCCATCTGCAAATGCTCCACCAGATTCCACAGCCATTCCCACTCATAACAGTAATCCCTCAGAGTTGCCATATAATCCATTAGACTGCTTCCTGACAATTCCCTTCCGCCAAAGATAGCATCCGCATTTTCCAGAATACTGATTCCAATTACCCCTTTCAGCGTATCGATCATATCTTCCTTGGGAAGATGTTCCTCAAACAGCTGCTTCAGGGCATCCACTGTCAAATTGTTTACAGAAAAAGCTTTCCACGAATCACGGTCGTTACTGTCCGCCCTCCTGCGAAATTCCTTCCGAAGCATGGTACCCAGCGCCAGAGTATAGCCGCTGTTCAGAGTATCCCAGAAAGAGACCTCGGAGGTTCTCACCCGTTCTTTTCTGCAGTAGTCTACATATCTATCTATAAAATCATCTTCACAGACGGATTTCACATGCGCGTATTCTATTAAGATACAGGAATACAGCCTTTCGGCAAGCATAATCAACATAGTCTTCATCGTAGTCAGGCAGGTCGCCATCTCTCCCTGCGCGCTTTCCTCCTGCTGCTTTTCCAACCAATATTTCTCCTCAGACATTTCCGCAAACTTTATCAGCTTCCTGACCGCAATCCCTGAACAGGGATAGATCATAAAGGCATCGCTTTCCTGTATGTATTGCTCCTTTATATTGCAGATATCCTCCGAAACAGCAGGCACCTGCAGCAATTCATAGCCCATCCATACACTGCCGGCAAAACGCTCGGCATTTGTGGTATCCTTTCGTTTCTCCATGCGTTTTAGGAGTTTATATTTAGCATGTGTGTTATAATAAACACTTCCCAATGGTTTCCCGGACAAGATATGGATTTTACAATTTCCGGTGCTGTCCGTAAAGCATGCACTGATGGATACCGACTGCAGCAGTGCCAGCACAAAGTTACTCTGCTGGATAGGCTGAGATTCCAGAATTGTAGATATATTCTCCAACATGAAATCCGCCCATTCCTCCAGATTATCCGCCCAGCCCTTTCTTCGGTTCCTCTCGGACGGCAAGGTTTCTAACAGCTCTATCAATACAGGTACTCTTTCCTCCCTGTCCGTCAGATCTTTCAGCCAGATCAGACTGTTGATCCATTTATCACCGGTATCCCTCCGCTTTGAAACCACTGCAAACTTATTTTCCTTCCTGTAAAAATCTGCAATTGTAATTTCCTGTTTGCCCAAAACAGTAAACTTGTTTGTCGCCAGATCCGCATATACCTCTGTTGCCGCCAGTTTACTGTGAATAACCATTGCATCGCTTCTTCTCTCGTTGATAACCTCAGATACATTACAGATTGCGCCGCTCCACTGTTCTCTTTCATATTCTTCCTGCTTAGATAAATAAACAGCAGTCTTTTTTTCGCATTCCCTCATGTAAAAGTTATAATACAGGCTTATTCCCACCAACTGCTTCTGCCATGCCTTTTCATACTCACTGCCTCTGTTCTTCAGCGCCGCGATTAGGTTTTTCTCTATATTATCTTTTACCTTGTCTGAAAAGCTCCATTTTTTCAGTGCATCCCCGGATTCAAACCTCTGATTGGCAAGCGTTTTCAGCACATCAAACAGATTTTTATATATTCTGGGAATTAACGTGGAATCAATATAGGCAAGCCCTTCCTGCGTAAATCCGTTTCTGCTCAGCTGAATCAGATTTCTTCCTCCACGTCCTCCTTGAATATTGATATATTCCAAAAGATTTCCGCTTTTGTTAATGTTATGTATGTCAACCAAAATCCCTTTATAATAAAGCCTGCACGGCGACTGAATGGACTGGAAATTATCCCTTGCCACAAAATCCACTCCGAGACAGGCGCTTACCGCCAGATCTTCCAGCCAGAGATAAATCTTCATTTGCGTCAGATCAACTTTACACACTCCTTTTTCAATCTCAAATCTTACGATATTATCATCCTGTTCCCCGTCTGTGTTCTGGTAAATCCAACACATATGCCTTTTTAATTTTTCTTCCGTAACGCTTTCCGCTTCCCAGTTGCTAAACACTATTTTAGATAACTTAGACTTTAGAAGCTCTCTTTGTTCTGCCGCCAGATTATAATTTACCGACACATAAATCGGAAAAAGCAAATCCTCCAACTGACTGTCTATATCCAACAGCAGCTGTATGGTAAGCGCTATAATATCGCGTCTGATCTGGCTGCTCTCATATCCTGCTGCAAAAGGATCATGCCCGGTCCACGCATCCATATAATCCCTGCGGTCCTTTTTCTTCTCATGGCCGATAAAAACCTGAAACTCCGTGCCAAATGCCATCGGCTTTTCCTGTGGGTCTTCCGGTTCCACATTAATATAACCATTTTTCCCGTTGGCCCCGGTGAGAAACTCTATTTTGAAGCGCTCCCCGTTTCGGACATACGTTTCACAAAAAAAGTTATCACTTACCAGAAAAACGGACTGCAGACCGATCCCAAACTCTCCCGTAGGCCTGAGCCAGTCAGGAATCTCCCGCAGCTGCTTTTTTCTTTTCTTATAGCTCGTTCCCACCTCCGAGATATTGCGAAGGGTTTCCGCGCTGATCCCCGTTCCATAATCCTTGATAGAAAAAAGGATACCGTACTTTTCCTTTTCCCCTTCGGTCTCCGGGATCTCCTCCAAAGAAACTGGTTTATAGTCATTATCTTCCTTGTCTTCATCCAGCCTGCAGCATGAGATAGAGATCTCAATCGGATATTCCACCGGATTGACAATCCTGGAAATATTTGTGATCCCCGGATTGCTCTGACCCGTTGGTCTTCCCTGAAAACGGAACTTAGAGCTTGTTTTATAATCCTCATAGCACTGTAATTTGGTGGAATCGATGGCATTTTGCAACAGCTCTCTGACAAACGGGAAATATCCTGAATAGATATTCTCCCCCTGCAAAAAGGAAAAGGCCTTCTGCTGGGAAATCTGAAAGCGGCTGGATGCCAGATCCCAGGGAATCTCCTTTCCATTCAGCAAGAGCTTGGACAGCTTAAAGGACGGCAAAGCGCCATTAAAGCCCTTCGGCGCGATGCTGGACCAATAATAGCTGGCGGACTTCAACAGCGCATCAATTCCGTCACATTCTCTTCTGACCAGCCTCATGGTCTCACGGCTCTCGCAGTCCGCCTCTATCACGATTTCCTCCGGCGTGATCTTCAGGGTCCGAATCGCCAGATGCTTATTGTAATGCGCCTGGGACTGTTTGGGAAAGGGTCCTGCAAAAGCGTGGGCAAAGGGGTGGAATCTGTCATTATCAATATCCAGCGCATCCCCAAGCTGCAGCAATACCGCCACAAACCGGGGATGGAGCATATCGTTGTCATAGCCGTTTTCTTCCCAAGGCAATTCCAGAATATGCCTGAACTCCCAGTCAGTATGCAGGGAGGCGCAGTCAGCTATCCTGAAAAAGATACGCATCGGAACGCCTGACATTGTAAACTCCGATCTCAGTTTCTTCGGATCTAAAATCCAATCCTTGACATCACTCGCCGCCTTTTCACCGTGGCGCTTTCGCTGATACTCCATCAGGAGCAGCACCACTGCGTAATAAGTTTCCAGCTTTTTCGTATAAAGCAGCTTTTTCTTATTGTGATATTCTGTGCCGTCATGATCAATTTCATCATTAGACTCCTGGGCATAAATAGTTTTCTTCAGCAATAAGGCTGCATCTTTTAAATCCTTATCCGCCCCATCTGCCAGTTCATCCACCATTTCGACAAAATCGTCACTTTCTATGATACTCATTCGATCATCCGCCAGAATGGCCATTCCAATATCATGAATATATACGGTATGTAAAATTGCGAAACAGTCTGTGGCAGATAACAGAGCAATCCTGCTTTCATCCAAAACACGTTCAATATTATGTAGCACGGCATCCGCATGCGACGAATCATGCCTGCTGTAGGACGGGAAAGATGCCAGTGTCAGTTCCAAAAGGCGGATCAGCCATCGCTTATTTTGCTGCCATGCATGCCAGAGAGTTGAAGCCCTGTCATCGCCATCAGTATGCTTTTCATATATTTGCAGCTGCCGCTCAATCGTCAGACGGCTGTGTCTGTATTCCAAATCTTCCCTGTAATAAATTTTCCTATTATCTTCCATCATCACGAAAAAATCTCCCATTGAATAAATTGTAATCCCTGCGCACAGAAACCGCGAAAGACTTGCCCCTGTTATTTTCTTAACTATATATATTCAGCCCACTCTTCTGTTATGTGGTTTCTACAAATCAGCTAATCAGCCGACTTATTCTGACTTATTCTGACTTATTCTGACTTTTTACAGATATCTTTTTAGGCAAAAAATATGTTTCTTAAAAACTTTCTCTTTCTATCTTCATGCGTAACATTCCATTATCAGTCTTTTACCATTACTTGGGTAAAAAATAGGATCACAAATTTTTCCTTCCTCTATTGAAAATCTTTTACGCTTCTGCCAAATATCTTCACATTTATTTTACTTTATTATATAATTATAGTCAATAGGTTTTTGCAAAATTAATTTATAAAAGGTTATCTATAACGTAAAAAAATTTTTTAGTGAAAAAAAAAAGCGGCAATCACTCTATTCTGTACGAGTAAATGCCACTTTTCTTTTATAACTTTTCAAAGCAGAAACAAACTTTTCACTTCAACATATATTATCAATCAAACAATATCTCCTCCACCGTCACAAAGATATATCCCTCCTCCAGCAGCTTATCTATTGCCTGCAGCGCCGCTGTCACGGAGGTGTCATAATAGTCGTGCATCAGGATAATGCCGTCCTCTTTCGCCTTGCCCACTATCTTCTCCACAATGCAGGACACATTGCTGGAACACCAGTCCAGAGGGTCTATGGTCCAAAGGACCGGGAACATATTTAATTCCTTCTCAAAGGATTTGTCCCAGGAACCGTAGGGCGGACGCACATACTGTACATCCTCCCCAATGATCTCTTTAAGGATCTCATTGGTCTTAATCAGCTCCTGTTTAAAGTTTTCCCGGTTTTGCTTTGTCAGCTGGATATGGCTGTAGGTATGGTTTCCGATCAGATGGCCCTCCTCCTGCATCCGCTTAATGATATCAGGGTGCAGCTCCGCATGCTCTCCGGTGACAAAGAAGGTAGCCACCACGCCCCGCTCCTTCAGCCCGTCCAGAAGCTGCTCTGTGTAATGAGGGTGGGGACCGTCATCAAACGTTATCGCAATCTTTCTGACCTCATCTGTGCTCTCTATTTTCTCGAGCTGCGATATCTGGACGACCCCGCTGTCCGTGGTCACAGCCTGCCCGTGCAAGCCATACAAGCCCATGAAAAGCACTCCCGCAATCATGTCAAACAAGAGAATTGCCGCTGTCATTTTCTTCATGTCAGCCCTCGTTCCTATGTCTCTGTCACTTAAATGTATGCGGAAATCAGCTGTCACATGCGTAGTTCACGCAAAGCATGCCATACGCAGAGCATGTCCGTTCACACAAGACACAAACACCCCGGCGGCGTGCCTTGGACGGCTGCGATTGTCACCATGATACGTTACTCGTACTGTGCGTTGTACAGACGCCTGTAGAATCCGTCTTTGTCCATCAGTTCCCTGTGGGTTCCCTGCTCCACCACCTCCCCGTTGTCAACCACCAGGATCAGGTCCGCGTTCTCAATGGTAGACAGCCTGTGAGCAATGACGAAGCAGGTCTTTCCTTCCATGAGCTTCAGCATCGCTGTCTGGATCTGCCTTTCGGTCCGGGTGTCCACATTTGAGGTCGCCTCGTCCAGAATCAACATTTTTGCGTCCAGGAGCATGGCGCGGGCAATGGTCAGGAGCTGTTTCTGCCCCTTGGAAATATTGGTTCCCTCATCCGTCAGTATGGTATCATAGCCCTCCGGCAGGCGCTTGATAAAGGAATGGATGTGTGCTGCCCGCGCTGCGGCTTCCACCTGCTCCATTGTGGCTCCTTCCTTGCCGTAGGCGAGATTTTCATAGATGCTGCCATAAAAGAGCCAGGTATCCTGCAGCACCATGGCATAAGCCTTGCGCAGGCTCCGTCTGGTCAGGCTCTGTGTTTCTTTTCCATCCACCATGATCCGCCCGCTGTCCGGGTCGTAGAACCGCATCAGCAGATTGATCAGCGTAGTCTTGCCGGCGCCGGTAGGGCCCACAATGGCGATCAGCTTGCCGGGCTGCGCCGTAAAGCTCAGGTCGTGGATGATAGTCTTCTCCGGCAGGTAGCCAAAGCTTATGTGCTCTGCCCTCACTTCACCGGACACCTGGCTTAATTCCTCCGCACCCTCCATGTCCGCAGGCTCCGGCTCCTCGTCGATCAGCCGGAACACCCGCTCCGCCGCGGCAAGGGCGGACTGAAGTTCGCTGAAAATATTTGCCGCCTCATTAATGGGGCCGGAGAATTTCCGGGAGTACAGCACAAAGGATGAGATATCCCCCACACTCATGTAGCCGGCAAGGTACAGCAGGGCGCCAAAGACACTGATCAGCGAAAGGGACAGGTTATTGATAAAGTTCACGCAGGGGCCCACGATACTGCCGTAGTATTCCGCGCGGTAATAGGCTTCCACTGCCTCTTTGTTTTTTTCATTAAAGCGTTGCTGGGTGAACTCCTCCCGCCCGTATGCCTTCAGCGTCTTCTGCCCTGTGATCATTTCCTCCACAAAGCCGTTCATTGCTCCCAGCTTGGCAGACCGCAGCCTAAAAAGCGGCTTTGTCCTGCCTGTGATGTATTTGGTGATCAGGATCGACATGGGCACCGTCACGGCAAATACCAGCACCAATATGGGCGATATTGTCAACATCATGACCAATGCGCCCACCACAGTGATCACTGTGGTAAACAGCTGGACCAGATCATTTGACAGAGACGCATTCACCGTATCTATGTCGTAAGAGATCCGGCTGATGATATCGCCGGTCTGGTGTATGTCAAAGTAACCCACCGGCAGGGTCATCAGCTTCTCAAACACATCCTGGCGCATACGGTACACAACCTTTCTGCTGATGGTCAGCATTAAGACCTGCAGCCCATAGGACATCAGCGCCGATATCACGTAAAAGCCTGCCATCCAGGCTGCATAATAGAAAACTGTTTCAAAATCCACCGCGCCCTGTCCGAACTCAATGGCGCTGATACACAGGCCTGTCAGCTTGGGGCCGATCAGGGAGAACAGATTGCTGCCCAGAGTGCAGATCACGGCAGCTGCCAGCAGCCATTTATATTGGAGCATATATTTTCCAAGCCGCAGGATGGTGTCCCTGGAATACCGCCTTTTGTCCAGAGCCTGCCCTTTGTCCGGAGCCTGCCCTTTTCCTGGAACCTGCCCTTTGTCCTCATTTTGACCTGCCCCCCGGCTGTTCCTCTCCTTATTCAATTCTGCTCTCCGGCTCATTCCATTACCCCCTCTCCGGTCTGGGTCCTGCTGATCTCGGCATAGACCTCACAGCCCTTCATTAGCTCCTCATGGGTGCCGTAACCTATCGGTTCTCCATCCTGCAGGACCAGGATATGATCCGCGCTGCGGATGGAGCTGACACGCTGCGCAATGATCACGATCGTTGTGCCCTGAAAATGTTCCCTGATCCCTTTCCGCAGCTGCGCGTCCGTTCGATAGTCGAGAGCGCTGGAAGAATCGTCCAGTATCAGGATCTCCGGCCTTGCGGCCAGCGCCCTGGCGATGAGCACCCGCTGTTTCTGACCGCCGCTCAGGTTTGCGCCTTTGATGTTCAGTGCCTCTCCTGCCCCGGCAGAACGGCTCTCCACGAACTCTCCGGCGCGGGCATACAGGAGCGCCTCCTGGATCTGCTCCTCGCTCAGCTCCCTCCCCAGGCTCACGTTCCCGGCAATGGTGTCCTCAAAGATCGTATCGTTCTGGAACACTACACCAAACTTTTTCTTAAGCTCCTCCGGCCGGTAGCTGCGCACATCCCTTCCCCCAATGCGGACACAGCCTTCGTCCACATCATACATACGCATCATCAGGTTAATGACAGTGGACTTTCCGGAACCGATCTCTCCTATGATCCCCAGAGTCTCACCCTTTTTTATGGCAAAACTTAAATTCCTGATGTTGGCATTTTCCGCCATTTCTCCTGCTCTGTCTTCGGGATCCGTCTTGTTTTTTAAATAGGAAAATGTCACATGCTCAAAGGCAATCTCCTCGTTTGCCGCTGCAGTGCCCGCCGTTTTTCCCAGGGCTTTCTGTTCCGTGCCATCCGGCCCGTTCTCCGCCTCTGCCGCATAGAGCCTGCTCACCGCTTCCATGTCATCCCCGCACTCCAGCACCTGCCAGATGCGGTTGCCGGAAGCGATCGCTTTGGAAAGGACGGTGAACATTTTGGAAATAGACAGCATTGCATTGAGTATAATGGTAAAATATGTTGTGAATGCAAGTATCTTGCCCACGTCAGAGGTTCCCGCATTCACCCTGTATGCGCCTGTGAGGATAACGCCCACCAGCCCCAGATTCAGCAGTATGTTCATGGACGGGTTGATCACTGCCATTACCATGCCGTTTCTGCGCTCCCGCTCTACCACCTCTTTGTTGATGGTACGGAACTTTTCCGTCTCGTAATCCGTCTTGGACAACGCCCTGATAACACGCATGCCCGCGATATCCTCTCTGACCATGCGGACAAAGCGGTCATTTGCCTCCTGCAGCCCCCCGTACATGGGGATACTGCGCCTTGACACATACACAGTAATAAAGCCCAATACCGGCAGAGTGGCCAGAAGCACACATGCCATCGCCGCATCCAGGGTAAAAGTGACACAGATCCCGCCGATCAGGAGGATGGGGGCGCGCACGCCAAGTCTCTGTATCCGCCCCAACATCTGATGCACATTATAGGTATCCGAAGTCATCCTGGAAATCAAAGAAGGCTTCGTAAAGGAGTCCGTCTGGGCGTTGGACAGGTACATGGTCTTTGAAAACAGGTCATGCCGGATCATCTCTGCCGCATCACCTGCCACCCTGGACGCCATGCGGTTGGCAATAATGTTAAAGGCTACGGCACATATGGAACATCCTATCATCAAAAGCCCCCACAAGAGGATAAGCCGCCTGTTTTTCACAGGGATTACAAAATCAATGATGTATGCCAAAATATAGGGAATGCACAAGTCCATGACCGTTCCCACAAATTTGACCAAAAATCCCACTCCCATCCGTCCAAAATATGGCTGTAAATACTTCATTACAATCTGTTTCAAATTTTTACCCTGCTTTCCTGTTTTGTACACTGATTTCAACTGACCCGGATTGCGGAACCCATTTTCCACAACCTAAAGCCGGACAGCACAACCCGTGTACTGTCCGGCAAATCTCATTCCTGCTGTCTGCAGCCCTAAAGCCCGCAAAGCCCCCTCCAAGCCCGATTCGTAACATTTCAGACAGGCCGCTGAACTGTTACCCCCGGTTACGGCTCAGGGGCCGCCAAAACCGTTATCCTCAAATCTTAAATACAGAAACCTCTGACTTCAAGCCATCCATGTTTTCACCCAATACATCCGCCGTATGGTTCAGGTTCTGCACGTTCTCCACCAGCTTATCCAATACCTCTCTCACCACCTCGGCACTGTTTGCCGTCTCCTCGATGATATCGGAAATATTCTTGACCGCCTCCACTGTATAGCTTCTCTCATGATCCGCCTTTTCGGTGCTGTCCACAATATTCTTCAGCCCGTCGATCAGCATGCGCATCCTCTGCTGCATCTCGCGGAACACTTCTATTACCTGATCCACCGACTCCGTCTGAGCCGTTACCATCGCCTGGGCGTGCTGAGCGCTCTCAACGCTGTTGAGGGTCTGGGCTGTGATATGTGACACGTTATTGCTGATCTCTCCTGCAGCCGTTGCAGAGTCATCAGCAAGCTTGCGGATTTCTTCCGCCACAACCGCAAATCCCCTGCCTGCCTCGCCTGCCCTCGCCGCCTCTATGGACGCGTTCAGGGACAGCAGGTTGGTCTGCTCCGAAATCTCAGTGATGGTGCCCACGAAAGTATTGATGATCTCAGACTCCTGCCGCAGGGAGTCAATGCTCTCGCCAACCTTCCTGGTAATATCGTTGGTCTTTCTAGCACGCTCGCCCAAAAGCTGCACGATCTCCATACCCTTGTTGATCATGTTCTCCGTCTCATCTACCAGCCTCTCCACATCTTCCACCACACGGCTGGCATTCTGGATCTCCGCAGAGAGCCTGTCAGTCTTATTCACGCATTCCTGAGCGTGCTGGGACTGTCTGGACATGCCCTCGTTGATCTCGTTGATCGCCGCCATGATATCTGTGGAATAATCGCTGATGACTCCGGAGACTTTCTCTACCGCCTGGGCCGATTCTTCCAGCTGGTCTGTAGCCGCCGTGACCTTGCGCACAAGGCTCTTGGTATTTGTAATCATATTGTTTGCAGAACCTGCCAGCTTCCTGAACTCATCCCTGCCCTTTGCCGTCACCTGGACAGTCAGGTCGCCCTGGGAAACCACGCCAAAGCCTTTGGATATCCTTTTCATATTGTTCTGGATGCCGAACACGATCAGCAGCCCAATGCCCAGCACGACAATGCAGGCGATAGCCACCAGCCATACAGTCAGGCTCTTGATCTCCTCCGCCTGCGCGGTAATCAGCCTCATAGGCACAAGGGCGCACACCGTAGCGCCGGTCCGCTCATTCACCTTGTAGATAAACTGATACTCGGCTCCCTTAAATTCCACCTTGTCCACGCCCGACAGCTCCTGGGCGGCAGGTGCAAAAAAGCTCTGCCCGTAAAATACATTTTCGCCCTGGATAAGGACACTGTCCGCACCTTCTTCCAGATTTTCAAATACAAGCTCCCTGCCGTTTTTGGTGATAAAGCCGATAATGCTCCCTGTCCCCAGATCCAGCTGTGCCAGGAAATTGGAGATAGCCGTTGTATCAACATCCACGATCACAGCGCCCATGTTGGTGCCGGTCAGTGTCTGATATGACATTATGTAGGAACTTATGTTCATATCAAGCTTTTCATCCAAAAGCGCGTGATTGTCTATCCAGTGCTCCGTCCCGATCACGCTGCCTGCTCCGGATTCCCTGTATTCCTTCAGGAAACCGTCCATGGTACCCATGAGGAAGGTAGAAATCAGGCCGGTCCCCGACAGGGGGACAATATGTATGTTCCTGATAAAGGCATTGCCCTTGCGCGCCGCATCCAGCACTACCCTTGTATCGTTTGCATACTTTTTCTTTTCCGAGGGGTCATTGTTCCCGCTGGTCATAAAATACTGGCTCAGATCGCCGTCATAAACATATTTTACAGCCTCCGCCTCCACAACGGAAAAAGCCATATCCACATACTGTTCCGCCATATTGATGGTCTGTAATGTAGAACTCTGGAAGCTCTCATTCAAACCTGTCGCCGACCTCACATACGCAGAGAAACCTATGACAATCATAAACACGATCGGCACAAGAAAACACACGATAATCTTGTTTCTGATACTTAAAATCATCAGCCCGTTCTTTTTTCTACTGCTGTCCTTCACATTTTGTGCCATATACTGTTACCATGCCTCAAGCCGACAAAAAGGGCCTGCCCATTTGAAGCGCAAACGCAAAGGGTGAAAGAAGGCGTTTGCATACTTTATCCTTTCTTCTGATTTTCTTTCACTCCTGTGATTCATTATAAAATCTGCAACTGAATACCATGCTTACATTATACACTATTTCTCACATTTAACCAATAGTAAATATCACAGAAAAAGCAATATTGTGCAAATTGTACAATTCCTTGTCCCTATCTCAAAAATTTATCTGCTTTATATATATTTCTTCAAAAAAGGGCTCTTGTGCAAGATTTACAATCTCAGTCCCCTCCACTATCTCGCCGAGCCGCGCCTCCAGGGCGGCTCGCCCGTCCGCAAAAAGGATCCTGCCCGCCGCCAGGCATCCGGCAAGGGCCGTATTCCCTCCGGCGGCGGTCCTTTCCGCCAGGGCAGGCGGCAAAAGCCCGATCAAAGCGGCGTCTGCAGGGTTCAGGTAATACCCGAAGCCTCCTGCCAGCACCACGCTGCCGACCTCCGATGCCTCTGCACCGTACTTTTTTAACAGCACTTCTATCCCGGCCGCCACAGCTGCCTTGGCAAGCTGCAGGCTGCGCACCGCCTCCTTTGTCACCAGCACATTTCCCACACGGATACCTGTCTCAAAAAATTCCTCCGCCAAAAGCCCTGTCTCATCCACGCAGCCCGCCCTCCTCAGAGCTGCCAAGATACTCACCATGTCCGCGCCCCACACGCCTCTGTTCGGACCGCCCTCAAAGGCAGGCCCCGCCGCGGTGGCGCAGGCTATCCTCCCGGAACGGTTTCCCAGCACGATCTCCCCGTTGGTCCCCAAGTCGATAAGCAGCGTCAGCTCCTCCCGCGCCGCCATCCCGCAGGCAAATATCCCCGCAAGGATATCACCGCCCACAAAGGCAGAAAAACAGGGGAACCCATAGCAAGGCACCCCCTCTATCTCCATATCTCCCCACCTGGGATGAGATACCAAAAAAGGAGCCCGTCCCAGCTCCTGAACATCGATTCCCTGAAACAAATACGACATTGTGGTATTTGCCGCAAGCACCATATGCAGCTTTTCTCCCGGTGCCAGCTTCTTCTGAAACCTGCGGATACCCTTTCCAAGCACCTTCCGCACCTGATCCCTCATATCCGCGGCAGCTGCTGCATCCGCTGCCGCCCGGATCCTGGACAGGACATCCGCGCCGTACACCGCCTGGGGATTCACCGCCATATAACGGTCTTCCACAGTGCCATCCTCCCGGTAAAGAAGCATGGCAATGGTGGTCGTTCCGATATCGACCGCCACAAGCCTCCTGCCCCCGCCGTCCAGAGGCTGCCTGATTCCTGAATGGGCAGCCCCTGCCTCCGCGCCAAGCACATGCAGCCTCTTAAACTGCCCTGTCTCTGCCGTCACGCCGGGGCACAGCCCGCAGCCGGTACAGATATTACAGCGAAGACCTTTTTTTCTCTCCGCCATGCCCAACTCCTTTCCTGTCAGCCTATACAAACTGATTCCGTTCCCGGTCATAATAATAGTCTATGGCCGCCAGCTTCTCCATGATCTCCTGCTTCTCCACACCCAGGTCCTCACACAGCGCATCCAAGTCCTTATAAAAATCCCTCAGCTTTAAATTCACAAAGCCCAGCATCATGACCGGGTCCTTCGGCATCATCTTTTATTCTCCTATTCCAGTTCCCGCAAACGGGAACTTTTCCGCCCTCTCCGTTTCCACGCCCCCTTGTCTGGGAGCAATTTTCAGCTGCAAAATCCGCATCTGAAAATTCTCCCGGGGGCGTCTCCACTGCGAGGCTGTTTTTTATTTCCTATTCCAGTTCCCGCAAACGGGAACTTTTCCGCCCTCTCCGTTTCTACGCCCCACTTGTCCGGGAGCAATTTTCAGCTGCAAAATCCGCATCTGTAAATTCTCCCGGGGGCGTCTCCACTACGAGGCTGTTTTTTATTTCCACTCGACATTTCTTAGCCGGACTATTCTGTCTTTTCCAAGTACAGCAGCCTGCACTGAAAGTCTCCCCACAGCCTCTCAAAGAGGAAACCGCCCTGCATCAGTACGCTGCCGTTCACTGTCCTGCCGGTGTCCTTTAACAGCTCCTCCCCTTCCATATCCACCTGCCAGATATGGTAATCCGCATCCGGCTGCAGGTCCTGCAGCCGCAGGATCCGGCTCCGCCTGTTAGGCTCGTTCAGCACCTGGGTAAAGAAGACCAACGCCTTTTCTTTCTGCGGGTCATTCACCTGAAAACAATCATACAGGTGGTTCTCCTGCCAGGAGGCAATGCGGTAGTAATCCCCTTCCCGCACCATTTCATTAAACCTGTGGTACATTGCGGTCTGCCTCTTTACCATGGCGGCATCCTCCGGGGAAAGCTTCGTAACATCCAGCTCATAGCCGAAAGTCCCCGCCAGCGCCACATATCCCCTGGTCTCAAAGGGAGTGACCCTGCCCACCGTATGATTGGGGCAGACACTGACATGGGCCCCCATGGTGGACAGGGGATAAAGCATGGCGGTACTCTCCTGTATGGCAAGCCTCTCAATGGCGTCCGTATCATCGCTGCACCAGATCTGGGGACTGTAATACAACATGCCCGGATCAAAACGCCCTCCGCCCCCGCTGCAGTTCTCCAGGAGCAGGTCAGGGAATTCCCGGATCAGCCGCTGCTGCATCTCATAGACCCCCAGCACATAACGGTGGAAGATCTCCCCCTGCCTGTCAGGCGGGAGCGCCGCGCTGGCAAGGTCGGTCAGGGGACGGTTCATGTCCCATTTCACATACTCCACATTTGCCGAGTGCAGCACTGCAGACACCTGATCCATAATATGGTCACGGACTTCCTTCCGGCTGATATCCAGCACATACTGGTTCCTGGACCGGGCAGGCTCCCTCCCGGGAATCGCGAACGCCCAGTCGGGATGCTCCCTGTACAGCCTGGAATCCTCGGAAACCATCTCCGGCTCGATCCAGATGCCGAACTTCATGCCCAGGGCATTGACCTGGTCCACCAGGTATTTCAGCCCGCCCTTCAGCTTCCGCTCATTGACCTGCCAGTCCCCAAGGGAACGATTGTCGTCGAAGCGCTCCCCGAACCAGCCGTCGTCCATCACCAGCATCTCTATTCCCAGCTTCGCGCCCTCTCTTGCGATGTCGATCAGCTTCTGTTCATCAAAGTCAAAATATGTGCCCTCCCAGTTATTGACCAGGATAGGCGGTTTTTTGTGCAGATAGGGACTGCGGATCAGATGCCCCCTGTACAGCTTATGGAAGCTTCTGGTCATCTCCGAAAGCCCCGCCGCAGAGTACACCATGATCATCTCCGGTGTCTGGAAGCACTCTCCCGGCATAAGCTTCCAGCAGAAATCCTCAGGATTGATGCCCATGGTCACACGTACGGTATCAAACTGGCTGATTTCCGCCTGGGCAATAAAATTCCCCGAGTACACGAAATGGAAGGCGTAGACCTCTCCCGACTCCTGCGTCGTTCCCGGTGTCAGAAGCGCCAGGAAGGGATGCTCCTGATGGGAGGTTTCTCCTCTCAGGGTGGAGACACTGAACCTGCCGTGCCCCAGCTTCCTCCGCTCCATACGTCGCTCTCTTGCCCAGCCCCCGTGCAGGGTGAGTGCCTCAAAATCGCGATTATCCATATCCAGGCAGCCGCTCATTGCCTTTTCCAGGTATAGGGCATCGCCGCCCTGATTTTCAAAACACACGCTCCTGGCAATTGCGTCCGTGTCCTCAAACACGCTGTAAGACAGCCTCGCCGTAAGTCCCAGCACCCTGTCCTCACAGGTAATGACCAGCGTAGTCACTTCCTTTTCATTGCCAAAGGTTGCGGGCAGCCCCTCCAGGGGCTTCTTCCCTTTATAAATTTCGTGGGACAGATAGGTCAGCTGCACCCCGCTGTTGCCGTTCTTGTCCCTCACCCGGACACTGCTCTCCCGGAAATCCCCCACGCCGTGGCCGGAGTATTCCGTAGGCAGGGCATCCAGAATAGCCACCCTGTCCCTGGTGTTGATATCCGGCGTGCAGGGATGCTCCTGAGTCCTCAGAAAAAGCCGCGCACCCTTTGCGGAATGTAGTTTTTTCCCGTAATAAATATGGCCAAGAAGCCCCTCCGAACCCACCAGCCCTATCAGATAAGTGGTATTTGGTGTGTCCAGCTTAAAAGCCCGCTCCTGTTCCAAATAAGTGATTGCCATTCTGCTACCCCTCCATAATTGTAATAGTTGATTAATTAACCGAAGCAGTCAATGCCCCGTCTTTCACATCGATCAGCACCGTGTCACCCTGAGCCACCTTATCCTGCAGGATCAGCTTTGCCGTCAGAGTCTCCACATACTTCTGGATATAACGCTTTAACGGACGCGCCCCGTATACCGGGTCATAGGCGTTGTCCACAATGAACCTCTCCGCCTCCTCAGACAGCTCCAGGTGCAGATCCCTGTCCTCCAGGCGCCTGTTCAGGTCCGCAATGATCAAGTCCACGATCCCGCTGATATTATCCTTTGTCAGCGGCTTAAATAATATGGTTTCATCCAGCCTGTTCAGGAACTCCGGGCGGAAATGACCGCGGAGCTCATCCATCACCGCCTTTTCCGCCTCCGGGCTGATCTCTCCCTCGGGCGTAATGCCCTCCAGCAGGTAAGAAGCGCCGATATTGGAGGTCATGATCAGTATCGTATTCTTGAAGTCTACCGTCCTGCCCTGGGAATCCGTCACCCGCCCGTCATCAAGGACCTGCAGCAGCACGTTGAACACATCCGGATGCGCCTTCTCAATCTCGTCAAAGAGCACCACGCTGTAAGGCTTCCGGCGGACCGCTTCCGTCAGCTGGCCGCCCTCCTCATAGCCCACATATCCGGGAGGCGCCCCGATCAGCCTGGAAACGGAGTATTTCTCCATATACTCGCTCATATCAATGCGCACCATGTTTGCCTCATCGTCAAAGAGCGCCGCTGCCAGGGATTTCGCCAGCTCTGTCTTGCCCACGCCGGTGGGACCCAGGAACAGGAAGGATCCGATAGGCTTATCGGGATCCTTGATCCCCGCCTTGGAGCGGATGATCGCCTCCGTCACCTTAGTGACGCCCTCATCCTGCCCGATCACCCTCTTATGGAGCTCGTCATCCAGATGAAGCGTCTTGTTGCGTTCGCTCTCCGTGAGCTTCGCCACCGGAATACCCGTCCACCGGGAAATGATCCTGGCAATCTCCTCGTCCGAAACCTTTTCGTGGACAAGGGACAGCTCGCCTGTGCCGGTCTTTTCCTCCTCCTGCTGAAGTTCTTTCTTCAGCGCAGGCAGCCTGCCGTAGCTCAGCTCCGCCGCCTTCTCCAGGTTCCCCTCCCTCTGGGCGATCTGGATCTCGCTGCCCACCTCGTCGATCTCCTCCCGGAGCTTGGACAGCTTCTCCACCGAAGCCTTTTCATTATCCCACTGAGCCTTCCTGCCGGCAAACTCTTCCTTCAGCTCCGCAAGCTCCTTCTGCAGATCCTCCAGCCGCTCTTTACTCAATCTGTCGTCCTCTTTCTTTAAAGCGGCAACCTCAATTTCCATCTGCATGATCCTGCGCTGCAATTCGTCCAGCTCCGTGGGCATGCTGTCCAGCTCCGTCTTGATCAGGGCACACGCCTCGTCCACCAGGTCAATAGCCTTATCCGGCAGAAATCTGTCCGAGATATAGCGGTTGGATAGCACCGCAGCGCTGACCAGCGCATTATCCATGATCTTGACGCCGTGGTAAACCTCATAACGCTCCTTCAGGCCCCTCAGGATGGAAATGGTATCCTCCACGGTGGGCTCATCCACCAGCACCGGCTGAAACCGCCGCTCCAGCGCCGCGTCCTTCTCAATATACTGCCTGTATTCGTCCAAAGTGGTTGCGCCGATGCAGTGCAGCTCCCCGCGCGCCAGCATGGGCTTTAACATATTGCCCGCGTCCAGGGCGCCGTCCGTCTTGCCCGCGCCCACAATGGTATGCAGCTCGTCGATAAAGAGGATGATCTGGCCGTCGCTGTTCTTCACGTCCTCCAGCACAGCCTTCAGCCTCTCCTCAAACTCTCCTCTGTACTTTGCACCCGCCACCAGCGCGCCCATATCCAGCGCGAAAATCTTCTTGTTTTTCAAGGCTTCCGGCACATCGCCCCTGACGATACGCTGCGCCAGACCTTCCACCACAGCCGTCTTGCCCACGCCGGGCTCCCCGATCAGGACAGGGTTGTTCTTGGTCTTGCGGGAGAGGATGCGGATTATATTCCTGATCTCGCTGTCCCTGCCGATGACAGGGTCAAGCTTCTGGTTTTTTGCCTTTTCCACCAGCTCCTGGCCATATTTCTCCAGAGTGTCATAGGTTGCCTCGGGATTGTCGCTGGTCACTCTCTGGTTTCCCCGCACAGTAGACAGCGCCTGGAGGAAACGTTCCCTGGTGATGCCATACTCTTTCCAGATCTGCGCGACCTCCCTGTTGGGGTTCTTCAGCATCGCCAGAAACAGATGCTCCACGGACACATACTCGTCCCCCAAAAGCTTTGCCTCATCCTCCGCGCTGATCAGGACATTGTTCAGATTCTGCCCCACATAGACCTTGCCGCCCTGTACCTTGGGGCGTTTTTTGACAGCCTGCTCCACACGGTTCAAAAAGTGTTCCTTCTGGATCTCCATCTTTTCCACCAGCTTCAGGATCAGGCTGTCGTCCAGCGTCAGCAGGCTGTACAACAGATGTTCCTGCTCGATCTCCTGGTTGCCGTACTCGTAGGCAAGCCGCTCACAGCCCTCCACAGCCTGCATGGATTTCTGGGTAAATTTCTGTATATTCATGGTGTTACCTCCCTGACCTAAAAGGCAGCCGGCGCCTCTTTTTCACCCTAAGGCGTGTTTGAAAAATCATTCCTGCCATCTGCACGCCCCGGCGCCCCTGTCTGTTTATTGTTCTATATCAACTATAACACACAGTGCGCCAAAATCAATAAAAAAAAGATAAAATTTTTCTTTCCTGTTCCTTAGGATCTGTCAATAAATAATCTTTCAATTTGACTTGTCTAAATCCACATAGGACTGCGTCGTTATCAGTCAGCGTACCCCGGTACGCCTCCTTCTTCCTCCTTGCCTATGCGGATTTATCCTGCGTCAAATTATAAGTTATTTCTTGACAGCTCCTTACTGCTGCTTCAGTATCTCCGCAATCTTCTCGATCATCTCATCCTCCTTCAGCCGGAACTTGATCTCCACACGCCTGGAGGCTGCCTTATCGACCCTTGCTGTATTATTCCCCTGAGCGTCCTTCACATATACGGGATGGCTCCAGGAACGCCCGTTCACAGTCAGCAGCGAGGTCAGCTGTGCTATCTTCGTCTTGCTCAGGCCGTTTTTTTCATCGATACAGAACTCCGCCACGGAATACGCCCTCTGATAGGAAAGCGTCATATTGCTGGCATAGTCGCCGTCCGTGTCCGTGTGCCCTTCCACGATGATCTCTGCTATGTAATCCCGGAACTTATCCTGTAAAAGCACGTCCAGATAGGTGGGGATGACATCCTTCAGCGTTACCCGGCTCTCCGCTGTCAGCGCCGCACTGTTAAAGCCAAACAGCACGTCGGAGGCAAAGGTGATGGAGCCGGTCTGCACATCCACGCTCATGCCGGAATTATTAAAGGCACTCTGCAGGGCCCCTATGATATCCGTCCTGATCCCCACGATATTTTCCAGCTCCTGCTGGGTGCTGGTAAGCTCATTTCTGGCATTCTCGATCTCCAGGTAGGCATTGTTCAGCTCATCTTTTGTCAGCGCTGCCTCGTCGTATGCCTGCTGGAGCTGCGCCAGGGAAAATGCCAGCTCCTGGTTTGATTTATCAATCTCCAGCCTGTAATTTTCCAGATCCACCCTGGCAAGATCCAGTTTCTGCTGGGCGTCGCTCAAAAGCTTCCGCCCGTCTTCAATCTCCTGTCTTGCCAGTCCCAGCTCATGCTCCGTCCGCTGCAGGTCCGTATTCTTCTGCCTGTAGACTGCAAGCGTGATGGCGATGATCAGGATAAAGATCAGCAGAAGCGCCGCCATCATATCCGAATAAGACTGCCAAAAACTGTTCTCCGCAAATGCCTCTCTGTTCCTTCGTCTACTTTTCATACAAATCCCTCATTTGTTCAAAGGTGTACAGCTGGTTGCTGATATCGCGCCCAATCTCCTCAAATGTGTCTTCGATGGTTTTCTTCTGTTCCGCAAGCTCCCTGGAAAACGCCTCCTGCCGCTCCATCATCTTTATCATAGTCTCCTGCATGCCCTGATTGGATTCCACCAGGGCATTTGCCGCTTCGATCATCCTCCTGACCGCCGCCTCACTGACAGCCGCCGCTTCCGCAGAGCCGTTCAGGGCATTTCCCAGAGCCTTCAGCTCCGTGCCCATGACGCGCTGCAGCTGTGACAGGAAACGGTCCGCCATCTGTCCAACCGCCTCGCTCTGTTCCTCAGCCTCGTTCTTTGCAAGCTCCACCAGCTGCTTCAGGTAATTTGCCTGGTTGGCATGATAGATCAGCATCGCGGCAATATTGTCCTCCTCCGAACCCACCGTCGGCGGAAGCGCGCACTGCCTGTAGATATTCAGGAACTGATCCAGCTTCCCATAAGCGTCCGCCATAATGCTGCGGTATACAAAGTTAAAGATCAGCGAAAAAAGGATACCGTACACCGACGTGTGGAACGCCACTTTCATACCTGAAAGAAGCGGCCCCACATTATCGGATATGGTGTAAATGTCATCCCCGTTAAAGGCGCCAAGCCCAAGGGACAGCCCTACGAATGTCCCAAGGATTCCCAGGCCCGTGAGGGTCCCCGAAATACCGGAGTTAAAATAATTGCATCCAACCTTCTCTATCAGCTCCTCATTGATATATTCCTCAATGTCACAGCCGTTGATATAGCCCTTCCCGGAACGGTTGTTCTTCATGCGCAGGCAGAATTTCCCAAACGCCTTTTTCAGCGCCTCCTCCTCAAAGAGTTCCTTGTCATCCTGGATCTCCGCCCTCAGATTCTTGTTGCCGTTCTTTTTATATTTCTCCAGAATCTTGGAGGACGCCGCCCTCAGATCGTCGGTAACAGCATTCAGCCGTATGAAGCTGGCAGTGGAGAATATGAACAGCACTCCGATGATCAACAGAAATATCCCGTTGATCATCAGGTTGCTGAGAGACGGCACATTACCCGTAAAGACACCGTTCGCATACAATACGAACACCACCATGGCCGCATACACCAGAAACAGCACATAAAATAATTTATTTTTCATCTGTATATCCCCGTCTTTCCTCTCTCCCCATTTCCGAAAGGCTGTCAGCTGACAGCCTTTACCTCATAGCCCGCCTGGGCTACCGCCGCAGTCAGCGCCTCGTCAGACACCTCCCCGCTCAGCTCCACTGTCGCCGTCTTCTCCTCCAGGCTCATTGTCACCGCGCTTACGCCTGCCACCGCCTCCAGAGCCTTCTGTACCCTGCCGGTGCAGTGCCCGCACATCATTCCCTCGATCGTCATTACCTTTGTCATCGTCTCTTTCCTTTCTGCGCCCGCCTTCGCCGCGCCCTCCAAATTATTTTCCTTCATCAGTACATCAGCCGCTACCGCGCCCTTTTTCCTCCTGCCGCTGCCGAACCCGCTCTTAAAACCCTTGAGACGCAGTGCATTTCCCACCACAAAGATGCTGCTCAGGCTCATGGCGGCAGCTCCGAACATGGGATTTAACTTTATCTCAAATAAAGGATACCACACTCCGGCCGCTAATGGAATACCTATTGCATTATAAAAAAATGCCCAGAACAGATTTTGTTTGATATTTCGGATAACGGCGCGGCTTAAGCTCACCGCCGTCACCGCATCCCGCAGGTCGCTTTTCATAAGGACAATATCCGCGCTTTCCATGGCTACGTCCGTGCCGGCGCCGATTGCCATGCCCACATCCGCCGCCGCAAGC
Organism: uncultured Lachnospiraceae bacterium; assembly: GCA_948470905.1. Lineage (GTDB taxonomy): Bacteria > Bacillota > Clostridia > Lachnospirales > Lachnospiraceae > Acetatifactor. The sequence continues at coordinate 40,109 of CAOKQK010000005.1, forward strand.
GCCGGCGCATCGTTTATGCCGTCCCCGATCATGGCTACCTTGTGCCCTTCCGCCCTCAGCTCACTGATCTTTTTCTCCTTCTCCTGAGGGAGCACCTCGGCTACGACCTCCTCGATGCCAAGCCCTTTTCGGACAGCTTCCGCCGTGCGCCTGTTGTCCCCGGTAAGCATCACCACATGGATGCCCATTTCCTTAAATTTCCTGATGGCTTCCCTGGAGGAAGGCTTCACCTCGTCCGCCACCTCCACCATTCCCAACAGCCTGCGTTCATCAGCCACCAGAAGCGGCGTCATGCCCTCCTCCGCTATACGGTCCAGCCCCTGCAGCACATACGCAGAAAGCCCGATTCCGTTCTCCTCCATATAAGCGCGGTTTCCCACAAAAAACCTGGTCCCCGCTTTCGCTCCTGCATCCATGCCCCAGACACCCCTGAGCGCAGCCTCCGAGCACGCTGCCACGGCCCCCGCCTCGAACGCACTTCCCGAGCACGCTGCCACGACTCCCGTTTCGGACGCACTTCCTGCGCACGCTGCCACGGTTCCCGTTTCGGACGCATTTCCTGCGCACGCTGCCGCAAAAACGGCGTCGGATACGCTCCCTGCGCCGCCTGCTGCGAATCTGACACCCGCTTTTCCCGCCGCAAAGACCGCAGTGGGTCCGTCCTCCCCGGGCGCCATGGAGCGCGGCTGGATATCCTCCGCCAGGACTCCTTCCACCCCTCTTCCAAACACTGCCTTGAAATCCCTGACCTCCGGGATTTCAAGCTTTTGCCTCTCGGCATACTCCACGATAGCCTCCGCCAGGGGATGCTCGCTCTTTTTCTCCAGCGCGGCGCCGATCTGCATCAGAGTTTCCAGGGACACATCCTGCGCATAACAGCCCACACCCATCACTTTCAGCCTTCCTGACGTGATGGTGCCCGTCTTATCCATCACCACCGTGTCTATCTCCTTTGCCTGCTGCAGCGCCTCTCCGGACTTGATCAGGATGCCGTGGTTCGCGCCGACCCCGGTCCCCACCATGATCGCCACCGGGGTTGCAAGCCCCAGGGCGCAGGGGCAGGAGATCACAAGCACGGCTATTGCGGAAGATATCGCGAACTCCGCGCCCGCCCCCGCAAACAGCCACACGATAAGTGTCACCAGCGCGATCCCCATGACGATGGGCACGAACACCCCAGCCACCTTATCCGCAAGCTGCGCAATGGGCGCCTTGCTGGAGCCCGCCTCCTCCACCAGGCGGATGATCTGGGATAAGGTAGTATCCTCCCCAACCCTGTCCGCCCGGCACTTTAAGAAGCCCGCCTTGTTCACTGTGGCAGAGACAACCTTGTTCCCTGCCTGCTTTTCCACCGGGACACTCTCCCCGGTGATCGCCGCCTCGTCCACGCTGGAGCTTCCCTCCAGTACCGTGCCGTCCACAGGCACGAGACTGCCGGGCTTGACCAGGAATATATCGCCCTCCCGAAGCTCCTCCGTGGGAACTTCTTTCTCCTCCCCCTCATCCGTAAGCAGGACAGCCGTCTTTGGCGACAGATCCATGAGCTTTGTGATCGCCTCGCTGGTCTTTCCCTTGGAACGGCTCTCCAGATACTTTCCCACCGTTATCAGTGTAAGGATCATGCCCGCAGACTCGAAATACAGATCCCCCGAATACTGCGTTACCACCGCCATATCCCCATGCCCCAGCCCATAGCTGATCTTGTACATGGCAAAGATCCCGTAACCGATCGCCGCGGATGCCCCCAGCGCGATCAGGCTGTCCATGTTGGGGCTGCGGTGCCACAGGGTCTTAAACCCTACCGCAAAAAATTTGCGGTTCATATAAAGAATAGGCAGAAGCAGGATAAACTGTGTCATGGCAAAGGTCATGGCATTCTCCGCCCCGTGCAGATACCTATGCACAAATCCCGGTATGGGCAGGCCGAACCATTCGCTGTACATATGATACATTGCCACATACATCAGCGGAAGCAGGAAGCCGACAGAAATGCCCAGCCGCCAGCGCATGGCACGCGCTTCCTCCCTGGCCCTGCGCTGCAGGCTGTCTCTGCCGTTTTCCCCGGCGCTCCTCCGCTCTGCATTTAAGCTCCCCCTGTCCCCGGAAGCGGCTGCCTCCGCGCCCGGGATCAGCTGCGCCCCGTAGCCTGCCTTTTCCACCGCGTCAATGATATCCCTGCCGCTTAATGCGCCGCTGTCATAGCTTACTTCCATCTTCTCCGCCAGCAGGTTCACGGATGCCTTCTCCACCCCTTCCAGCCGGCTGACCGCCTTCTCTACATGGGACGAACATGCGGAGCAGGTCATCCCCGTTATGCGATAACGCTCTTTCATTTCCTAACACCTCGTCATTTCATTCATACTATAGCTTTCCCCACTACATTACTGTGCCTTTTATCGCTGCGCCTTACTTCAGCTTTTTCACCAGCTCCACCGTCTCCTCTATCACAGCCATGTTGCCCTTTTTGATCTCCTCCACCACACAGGTTTCCAGATGATCCCGCAGCACAATATGCCCAAAAGACTGCAGGGCGCTCTCCACTGCGGCTACCTGGTTCAGAATATCCCCGCAGTAGCGGTTTTCGTCCAGCATCTTCCCAATGCCGTTCAGCTGCCCCACCATACGGCTGATGCGGTTTTTTAACTGTTTCAGTTCTGCCTCATTCCGGGGCGTACTCTTTTCATGAACACCACAGAGGCATTCCCCAAAGCTGCCCGCTCCTGTCTGTTCCATATTGTTTCCATCTGTTTCCATACCTATCCTCTTATCCTTTCCCTCTGTCCTTTTTCCTTCGTCCCTGTCCTTCCTCTTTTTTCCTTTGTCCTCGCCTTCCCCTTTTTTCCTTTGTACCTATCCTTTCCCTTTTTCTTTTGTCCCTGTCTTTTCCTTTTTCCCTGTCCTTCTCTTTTTCCCTGCCCTTCTCTTTCTCCTTTTTCCCTGCCCTTCCCCTTTTTCCTTTATCCTCGCCTTCCCCTTTTTTCCTTTGTACCTATCCTTTCCCTTTTTCTTTTGTCCCTGTCCTTCTCTTTTTACCCTGCGCCCCTTTCTGTCCCTTCTGTCCCTCCTTCGGGCACATTTATCTGACACACACTCTCCATCAGGGAAATATACCCCCATAGGGTATCTCAATCAAAGAATATACCCTACGGGGGTATTTGTCAAGAAAAATTTTGTCATGAAAAAGTTAAGGAGAATATTTTTTAATTTAAGAAAAAGAACCGTGGCTTTTACCGCCGCGATTCTTTGTTTTCCTTACCTTTTCCTACAGCCTCTTTCCTTTGGCTTCTTTTCCCGCAGATATCTTATCCGCAGATTCATTACCCACAGTCTCTTTTCCCTCAGCTTCCTTACCTGCATCCTCCACATACGCAACGATATCACCTGGCTGGCATTTCAGGATCCTGCACAGATGCTCTATTGTTACAAGGGTGACATTTTTGTTGTGTTTTAGCTTGTTTACCGTTCCGCGACTCAGCTTGTGCTTTACCACCAGCCCATAAATGGTTACATTCTTTTCTTTCATTGTCTTCCACAAAGGATCAAATATCATCATAATCCAAATTCCTCCTGCTTTATTATATTGCCATTTCCGCGAAAGCAAAATTCCCACGTTTTAAATAATTGTTTAGAATTCAATAATTATCTATAATAAAACAATTACTGAAACTAAAATAATTATTCATATCATGACAATATGGGTAGACAATAGGGAATTCCTATGGTATAATGAAGATATAAAAGTAATAGTCAACGCAAAATATGCTCAGGCAGAAAGGAGAAATCATGGATTATTCAGACTACATTTTAATCGCCGGTTGTTGTGTCCTGTTTTCATGGCCGCTGGTCATTTTGATATGGAGGATCACCTGCCACTTCAAAAAGACCTGCACTTGGAAAAAGTGTCCGTACCGCCACCACGATCATATGTCCCTTGACATGTTTTGGATGGAAATAGGCTGCGATAAGTTTCCTCCCACACCGGATGAAATTGAAGAAGAGGAAAAAAAATTTGACCAGCTGGAAGATCTGATCAGGGAATTGGACAGGGAAAATAAGGAAAAACAAAACAAAAAATGACCAGAATTTTGATACCTGCAAATCCGCCCTGAAGGTCCTTAATGATATGGTCGATATCTTCCGTACCGAGAGACGGATGGTATTTCTGTAAACGCCCTGCTCCTTCCGCTCATGATCGCTTAACTGCCCATGAGTTGTGAAGGCGGGGTGGGGCACAGGGCTTTTCACATTGGCAACAGAGGGACGGTCCCTCCAAAAAATCGGCTCTTTTTACAAAAAGAACCGATTCTCTGCAATCTCTATAAGCTTTTTCTCTAATTTTCCCCCATCCTCAAAAGCTTTGCCGTCTGATCCGCCGAAATACATCCGTCCAGAATTTCCTGAATGTCGCCGTTCATTACCTTATCCAGCTTGTAAAGGGTCAGGCCGATGCGGTGATCCGTGACACGGCCCTGGGGAAAGTTATAAGTGCGGATCTTCTCGGAACGGTCCCCCGTACCGATCTGGCTCCGGCGCATCTGCGCTTCCGCGTCATGCCTCTGCTGCTGCTCAATATCGTACAGCTTCGCCTTCAACAGGGCAAAAGCCTTTGCCTTGTTCTGGATCTGTGATTTCTCCGTCTGGCTGTACACCACGATTCCTGTGGGATAGTGGGTCAGGCGCACCGCCGAGTCCGTGGTGTTGACGCACTGGCCGCCATTGCCGGACGCCCGCATGACGTCTATGCGGATGTCCTTCTCGTCAATGGTAATGTCAATATCCTCGTCCACCTCCGGCATTACCGCCACGCTGATGGTGGAGGTATGGATACGCCCGCCGCTCTCTGTCTCCGGCACACGCTGCACCCTATGGACGCCGCTCTCATATTTCATCCTGGAATAGGCGCCCTGGCCATTGATCATGAACTGCACTTCCTTCATGCCGCCGATCCCGATCTCGTCCACATTCATAGTTTCCACCTTCCAGCGCTGGCTCTCGGCATAATGCACATACATGCGGTAGATTTCCGCCGCAAAAAGCGCCGCCTCATCGCCGCCTGCGCCTGCGCGGATCTCCACAATGACATTTTTATCATCGTTGGGATCCTTGGGCAGCAGCAAGATTTTCAGCTTCTGCTCCAGCTCCTCCACGCGCTTCCTGCTGTCACTTAAAGTCTCCTTGATCATTTCCCTCATTTCTTCATCATTCTCGCCCTCCAGCATCTCCAGCGAGTCCTCCACGTCCTGCCTGCACTTCTTATATTCCGTGTAAGCCTCCACAATGGGCGTGAGATCGCTCTGTTCCTTCATCAGCTTCCGAAAGCGCTCCTGATTGCCTGTGACGGCGGGGTCATGGAGCTCGCCCATGATCTCCTCAAACCGGTTCAGCAAATCCTCTAATCTGTCAAACATATCAGTCCCCAAACCTTTCCATTCAGCCCAACCCCTGATCCTGCAGCACAAAGCCTTTTGTGCCATATACCACCCGGTCAAGCCCCGCATAATCCTTCACTACATTTATCTCCAGAAACCCTGCTTCTTCCATCAGTCCGCTGACGGCTTCCGCCTGGTCATATCCGATCTCAAAAAAAAGCATGCCCCCGCCGGGCAGATATCCTGCACTCTCCGCCACGATCCTGCGGTAAAAGATAAGCCCGTCCTCCGCGCCGTCCAGCGCCTGCCTGGGCTCATGGTCCCGCACCTCCGGCATCAGCGTCTCTATCACCCCGCTGGGGATATAGGGCGGATTTGACACTATGATATCAAACTGCCCCTCCACATTTTCAAACAGGTCGCCCTGCAGGAAGGTACACCTCCGCTCCCTCTCCTTTGAACCGTTCCCGGACAGGGCTCCGGACAGAGCACCATCCGAGGCTCCTGACAGATTGCCATCCGGGGCTCCGGCTTCAGGCAAATCCCCTCCAGACAGTGCTTCATCTGCACTTCCCAGCAGCCTCGCCTTATTTTCCTCCGCAACAGCCAGCGCCTCGGAGGAAATATCCACCCCCACGCCCGTGCAGTCATTGGAATAACGCAGCAGGCTGATCAATATACAGCCGGAACCGGTACACATATCCAGCACCCGCATTCCGTCATGGAGGTTCTTTAATACCTCCTCCACAAGGATTTCCGTGTCCTGCCTTGGGATCAGCACATGCTCATCCACCTTGAAATCCAGTCCCATAAAATCCTGCTGCCCTGTGAGCTGCTGCAGCGGGATCCTCTTGCTGCGCCCTGCAGTCAGCTGCTCATAGAAGCCCAGATCCCGGGGCGGCACTTCCCTGTCCCCATGGACCAGCAGGTCATTCCGCGATGTGCCACAGACATACTCCAGGAGAAGCCGCGCCTCCAGCCTGGCGTCCTCCCGCCCGATCCCCGCCTCCGCTAAGGCTCTTTCCCCCTTTTCACAGACCTCCCGGTAAGTCATATGTCTTCGTCCTCGTCTTCCTTATCCGCCCCATTATCCTCCGGCCGGGGCTCGTCCTCCTTATAGCCAAAGTTTTCCCTCAAAAACGCCTTCCAGTCAAATACCGCTTCCACGGCAGCGATCGCCACCTCCACCATGTGCTTATCCGGCTTCTTGGTGGTCAGCAGCTGGACTCCCATGCCGGGCGCCGAAAGGATATTCACAAAAATATTGTCAAAGCGCCCCGCAAGCCGGATGATCTCATAGGAAATCCCCGCCACCACAGGTATCAGCAGGATGCGCAGCAGCACTCTCGTGAGCGGGTCATCCACCCTGATAAAAAAGAACAGGACGACGCTGACCAGAAACACGAAGAAAATAAAGCTGGTCCCACACCTTTTGTGCAGCCTGGAGCTGTGCATCACATTGCGCACTGTCAGAGGTTTTCCCGCCTCAATGCAGTTGATGCACTGATGCTCCGCGCCATGGTAGCGGAACAGGCGCCTGGTATCCTTCAGGATACTGATCAGAAGGATATAAAGGATAAAGATCAGCATCCTCAGCCCTCCTTCCATGATGGCTTTTACAGATTCATTTCTCAGGGACTCCGTAAAAAGAGAAGTCAGGTAGCTTGGCAGTACCACAAAAACCCCCACGGCAAACAGGATTGACAGGATCGTGACCAGGGTTGTGGCGATCTTATCCCCCCTGCTGTCCGCCTTTTCACCCTCATCATAGACCGATGCGGATAAGTTAATGCATCTCATGCCCAGTATCATGGAATCTATGAAATTAAAAACGCCTCGGATAAGCGGAAGCTCCCTGATCCTGTTCTCCCCAAGGATGCCCCGGGTATTCTCCAGCTCCACAGCTATCCTGCCGTCAGGCTTCCTCACCGCCACGGCATACTTCTCCTTATTTTTCATCATAATGCCTTCCAGCACAGCCTGACCGCCTATGCCGGAATAGACCTTGCCTTTTTTTCTCGCCATATAAAAACAGCTCCTTTGTTTTTTCTAAGCTCATCTCAACGTATAACAGCCGAACGGACATACATTCGGATAAGAAAGCTCCATCGCCCCTGCCGCCAGGGGCCGCCTGCCCCATCAGCGACATATTCCATCCCTGCTGTCCCATATATGCAAAAGGGGGTGAGATACAAGTACCTCACCCTTCCCCTCGCGCTTCTTATTGAACGCCGTATTTCTTGTTGAATTTCTCGATACGTCCATCGGCTCTGGCGGTCTTCATCTGGCCGGTATAGAATGAATGGCACTTGGAGCAAACCTCGACGTGGATTTCAGGCTTTGTAGAACCGGTCACAAAAGTATTGCCACAGTTGCAGGTCACGGTAGCCTGATAATACTGGGGATGGATTCCTTCTTTCATCTCTTTCACCTCTCTATGAAATAATTACATTATAATTCCTGTGCTGTAACAGTTCATCATCCGCACTGCTTATGGAACCACAAACAGCGGTATTATTGTAACACACGAGTTGTCTATATGCAAGCCCTAATTTTCTTTTTTTGTTTACTCCCCGCTTAAATGAACCGGTTCTTCTTAACCATCTGGACAAAATCATTATTGTTCCTTGTCTTTGCAAACATGTCCAAAATGCGGTCTGCCGCCTCGTCTGACTTCAGGCCGTTCAGCGCCTTGCGCATGATATTGATCGCCTCCACTTCCTCACTGTTCAAAAGCAGATCCTCTCTCCTGGTCCCGGACTTGGCCAGATCCACAGCCGGGAAAATCCTTTTCTCAGACAGCTTCCTGTCCAGGATCATCTCCATGTTGCCGGTACCCTTGAATTCCTCATAGATCACATCGTCCATCTTGCTTCCCGTGTCCACCAGGGCGGTGGCAAGTATGGTCAGGCTGCCCCCCTCGCGCATATTTCTCGCAGCGCCAAAAAATCTCTTGGGCATGTGCAGCGCCGCCGGATCAAGACCTCCCGACAGGGTACGTCCGCTGGGCGGCACTACCAGGTTGTAAGCTCTCGCCAGACGGGTAATGCTGTCCAGAAGAATGACTACGTCCTTTTTATGTTCCACCAGACGCTTTGCGCGTTCGATGACCATTTCCGAAACCCTCTTGTGATGCTCAGGCAGCTCGTCAAAGGTGGAATAGATGACCTCCACATTGTCTCCAATGATTGCTTCCTTGATATCCGTGACCTCCTCAGGGCGCTCGTCGATCAGCAGGATGAGCATGTGCATGTGAGGATTGGTGCGAAGGATCGACTTTGCCACCTCCTTGAGCAGGGTTGTCTTGCCTGCCTTGGGCGGCGATACGATCATACCGCGCTGCCCTTTGCCCACCGGGCTGACCAGATCCATAACCCGCATCGCCACGCTGCAGCCGGGTGTCTCCAGCCTGATGCGCTCATCGGGGAAAACAGGCGTCATGTCCTCAAATGCCTTGCGCTGCGCCGCCTCCTCCGTGGTGTAGCCGTTGATGGAACGGATGAACAAAAGTGCGCTGAACTTCTCCTGCTGGGTCTTGACACGCTTGTTGCCATGCAGGATATCGCCGGTCTTGAGCCCGAAACGGCGGATCTGGCTGGGAGCCACATACACGTCATTTTCGCCCGGAAGATAATTTTCACAGCGGATAAAGCCGTATCCGTCCGGCATGACTTCCAGGATACCGCTTGCCTCTTCCCCGCTGTCCAGCTCCTTGGGATAAGTCTTTTCGTCATAGACATCTGCAGGACGGCTGGGACGCACCTGGGGCACAGCTCCCGCCGCAGGCGCCGCCGAAACGCTCTCATAAGGCCTGGGAGCCTCCTCCATCCTCTGTACCGCCTCGCCCTGACCCTGTAAAGTATCCTCCGCCTTTATGACGCGTTCTTCCGCAGCATTCTTCTGCGCATCCGGCCTGGCGGTTGTGACAACCGTGCGCCTGCGGGGCGGCATTGTTTTTGCGTTTTCTTTACGACGCAGCGCTTCCGTGTGATGTGCAGCGCCAGCAGGACGGGAAGCCTCCGCGCTGTCCTTTGGGGTATTCTGGTTGGGATTGCCTGAATTTACATTTGCTGAATTTAAATTTCCTGGGTTGGGATTGCCTTGAACGAGACTGTCCTGGCTGGGATTGCTTTGATTTTGATTGTTGGGAACACCCTGATCCGGACTCCCCTGACTGCTCTGCCGGGCTGTTCTGCCCTTTGCCGGACTTTCTTCTTCCAGCTTCCTGAGCCTTTCATCCTCCGCCAGCATCGCCTCTACCAGGTCTGCCTTTTTCATTGAGGATATCCCCTTTAAACCGCGTACTTTTGCAAGCTCCTTCAACTGTGTAAGCTGCAGAGATTCATACTTCTCCTTCATATAATTCCTCCTGATCTAAAAACATTTTACGCTTGACAATATCTTTCAGCTTTCTTACTGCCAATTTTTTAATTTCCTTACTTACTAAAACGGGGGTTCCAGCCAGATTTCGTCACCAATATGCTTCCTGAACATTATGATCGAATGCCGATATTTTAACGTGTTAAAACAAGAAAACACTGATTAAGCCAGTACTTCCATATCCATTATAATACAACTTGCAGAAAATAGAAAGTACTTTTTTATAAAATGCCAGACAATTGTAACTATTGTAACAGTTCAACAACTTTTCTGAACTGTTACTTATATTTCATAAATTCTCACACTCCCCTGAAACGGGAGGGGCTCACTGCCCCTGCTGCTTCGCATAGAGGCATTTGCTGCTCACGCCGGGTATCATGCCCAGCTTCCCGGAAAGCGCGCTGACCGTCTCCTGCGGCGCATCCATCACAATGCTGATAATATTCATCCGCCTCTCACGGTAAGGTACGCCCATCCGCCCGATAATGTATTCCCCGTACTCGTGCAGCAGCCCGTTGACCCGCGAAGCCGCCCCGGAATCTTCAATAATAATGCCCATCAGGGCAACACGGTTCGTATCCATACTCATTCTCCTATTTTATGAATTCCGTCTCTGCACTTCAACGCCCTTGGGCTGGACGTCTTTCGTTCCTCGACTGGCTGTTATACCGGCTGAATATGGGTGGCGGCAATGAGCGTCCTCCCCGCCCTGCGGCGGCTGATATACTCCTTTGTCCGCTCCCTTGTATCGGCGTCAAGCCCTGTATAGGGCTCGTCCAAAAGCAGCACCTCCGACTCCGACTCCAGGGCGCGGACCACCGCCACCCTGCGCTTCATGCCCCCGCTAAGCTGGGAGCAGGGCTTTCGCAGCGCCTCCGGGGGCAGGAGCTCAAGAAGCGCCTCCCTGGCCCGCTCCCTGTCTCCCGTCACCATCTCCACATTTTTCACGGCGTCATAATCCTCGCACAGCCTGTCTTCCTGAAAGACCATGCTGACACTGCCGGGAAGCACAAGCTCCCCGCTGTCCGGTTCCGTCAGCCCCGCCAGCATGTGCAGCAGGGTAGTCTTCCCGCTGCCGGAGGGCGATGTGAGATAATAAGTCTCCCCCGGTTCATAGACCTCCGTACAGTCCCGGAGAACCACACAGTCCCCAAAGGTCTTCGTGACCTTATCCATGCGGATCATCCCTGCAGACGCTGTCTTGCCTTCCTTCCGAATCTTCCCACAGGGAGGCTCCCAGTCAAAGAAAAGACTCACAAGCCCCATGACCGCCTTTTCAAATAAAAGGCTCACAATGATGACCACCGCCGTCCACGCGAACACTCCGGCGGTATTCAGGTAAATCTTTGACATATAGAGTCCGCTGCCGATAGAATAATCCGGCGTGCCTATGACCTCTGCCGCCACGCCGGATTTCCAGCACATCCCCAGAGAAATCTTCAGGCTGCCATACAGGAAAGGCCGAAGGGCCGGACGGTAAATATAAAAGAAACGATTCCACAAGGACATACGAAATACCTGCGCCATCTGCAGAAGCTTCCGGTCTGTACTTTTAAGCCCTTCCAGGGTGTTGATATATATGTTTGGCAGCACCACCAGAAAACAGATTGCCGCCGCCAGAAAGGAGGATCCCCACCAGATCAGCAGAAGCACCGCGAACGCCGCTACCGGCACCGTCTTGACCAGGTTCATCACAGGCGCCAGTACATCCTCCAGCAGCCGGAAACGACAGCTTGCAGCCGCCAGCAGCAGCGCGGTCGCAAGACCTGCCCCAAAGCCCAGCCCTATGCGCAGCAGGGAACGGGCAACCGACAGATAAAGGGAGGGCTTCCCCAGCATCCGGAACAGCTCTCCCGCCGTGTCCCAGGGCGTCGCCAGCAGTATCTTATTGTCCACCCCAAGGGCCAGCCCCGACCAGACCGCCAGCCAGAACAGCACGATCAGGACCCTTCGCCCCATACCGCCCTGCCGTTTACCCTTATGGCACATAATAAAAATCATCCTTCGGAAGGCTGCCGCCCACCAATTCCGGATCAAAGTCCGCAAGCACGCCCAGATAGCCGGACAGCAGTGACTTCATTTCCGCTCCTGTGACGCAGGTTATGCTGCACTGTGGAATAGCCTTCTGCGCAATGGGCTCCTTCGCCACAATGCCCGCCTTCACCGCAAGCGCTGCTGCCGAAGCCGCGTCCGCATTCACCGCCTCCGCGCTCTCCCCATGCTCCTTTATAAATTCCATGACCGCTTCCTTATTCTTCTCAAGAAATTCCCTACGCACCAGGGTCACGCCTGTTACCATGCCGCTTCCGTCCCCGCCCTGGGCCTTATTCCATTCCTCATTCATATTCAGGACTTCCTTCAGACCTTCATTCTGCATCATTGCCGCAGTGGCAAAAGGCTGGGGCAGCAGACCGATTGCCCCCGGATTCTCCGCAAGCACCGCAGCCACCTCCGCAGCCTCAGATTTGTACTCCAGGGCATAATCCTGCTCCGTCAGACCATTTTGCTTCAAAACATACTTTAACGAAGCCTCCGGCGTAGTCCCCTTGCCTGTCAGACAAATGGTCCTGCCCTTCAGATCCGCCACACTGTCCACCCCGGCAGTCCCCGAGACAATGCTCAGCACACCCAGCGTATTGATATCCAGCACCACAACCCCGCCGTCCATCCTCTTATAAAGGACCGCTGCGGCATTTGCAGGGACAAGGGCGATATCCAGCTCCCCCTTCGCCATCAGCTGCAGGAGCTCATCCGCCCCTGTAGCCATGTGAAATTCATAGCTGTCCGCCGTCTCGCCCTTCTCTGCCTTATCCATCAGGAATAAAATTCCCATGGAAGTAGGTCCCTTCAAAGAGCCCACCCTTACACTGGCGGCTTCCCTCTTGCCGCAGCCCGTACAGAGCATACCGCACAGCAGCATGCCCAGGCACAGGACAGCCGCGCGCCGGGGAAGACTTGTCCTGATCTTCATATTCTTTTCCGGAATCATGTCCCCTTTTGTTTTTCTGTCGTTTTCTTCTGCGTTTCTGTTTTTTTCTGCCGCGCTTCTGTTTTCTTCTTCGCTTCTGTTCCCTGCTGCACTTCTGCTGCTCTCTGCACCTCTGTTTCCTGCTGCGCTTCTTCTGCCTGCTGCACTTCTTCTGCCTGCTGCGCTTCTGTTTCCTTCTGCATTTCTGTTTCCTGCTACACTTCTTCTTTCCGCTACCTTCATGTTCTCCTCATTTCTGCATTCCCCATGCGCTTTTCATCTGCATGTTCCCATAGGTTTTCTGCGATCCTTTCCAGCCCGCAGTTTTCGGGCACAAAAATAAGCCCTTACTATTCAGAACGAATCTTAATTAGTCAGACAGCGGGGTCGGATTCCTGTCAGCCGCGGCTTCCAGGTCTCCGGAATCTGTTTTTTATATAACCGGATACCATTATAACACACTCCCGGCAAAATTGCTACTGCGAATCAACATCCTCCGTACACCCGCTGCCCTCACAGCCGCCTCTCCTGCTCCCGCATTGCCTGGAATACGGACAGCCGATGCAGGTTTCTCCGCGTTTTTTTGCTCTGCACAGGTAAAAAATAATGCCACCTATGATACACAGAAGAACTGCAATAATTATAATATTTTCCATTCTCAGCCTCCATGACCCTCAAAAAATATCCACTTCCGTCAAACGCCCGCAGATTGCCTCCAAAAATACCCTGAGATGCGTCTGGACACCCCAGGGAACCAACACATAACGGCTGCATTTTATGCCGCCAGAGAATATTGCGACTTTAACTGTCTCTGTGTCCTGTTGATCAGAATGACAACCACAGCGGCAAACACCGCCACTGCCGCAAGCCCGGCAACAGCCGCCCACACATTCAATGTAGAGGGAGCCGTGACAAGAGTTCCGATGGTGTATACCAGATACGCCACGGTATAACCAACGCCCAGCTGCAGCCCGATGCCGCCCCAGACCCACTTAGCGCTTTTCATCTCGGAGTTCATGGCGCCGATAGCCGCAAAGCAGGGCGGCGTATACAGGTTAAACATAAGGTATGCCAGAGCAGCCACCCTGGTAATCCCTATGATAGCCGCCGCTTCGCTGCCTTCGCCAATCAGTTCAAGTTCTTCCGCATCAATCAGGTTCTCAAGCCCCACAAAGCATACCGCCAGTGTACCGACCACGTTCTCCTTTGCAATAAACCCTGTCACGGCCGCCGCTGCCAGCTGCCAGCTCAGGACGCCCACGACAGGCACCAGCAGATAGGCGAAAGGTGTGGCAATAGACGCCAGAATAGAGGAGCCTGCGGCACCGGGCTCATCTCCGACCGCTGACAGCGACCAGGTAAAGCTCTGCATGACCTGGACTGCCGTATTGCACAGCAGGATAATGGTCGCCGCCTTGACAATATAGGCCCAGCCCCGGCTGCACATGGACTTGAACGCCCCAGGCAGAGAAGGAGCCTTGTACTCGGGCAGCTCGATGATAAAGAAAGACTTTCTCGCCTTGTAGCCCGCGATCTTGTTCACAAGCAGCGCACCCAGGAAGATCAGGACGATGCCGGAGAAATACATCAGCGCGCTCACCCAGCCCGCTCCGTCAAAGAAAGAACCGGCGAAAAGAGCAATGACCGGGATCTTCGCGCCGCAGGGCATAAAAGGCGACAGCATCGCGGTAGCCCTGCGCTCACGCTCGTTGCGGATGGTACGGCTGGCCATGATGCCGGGAACCGCACAGCCCACAGTGATGACAAAGGGGATCACGGATTTGCCCGAGAGCCCCACCTTCTTGAAGATGGGATCCAGCACCACCGCCACACGGGACATGTACCCGCAGTCCTCCAAAAGAGCGATCAGGAAATACATCACCATGACCAGGGGCAGGAAGCCCATCACGGCGATCACCCCGCCGATGACACCGTCCACCAGAAGCGCGGACAGCAGCGGAGAAGCATCCTCCAGCAGCCCGCCGACCCATTCCTGGAAAGCCTCCAGCCAGCCCGCCAGCGTGTCGGCAAAGAAAGGTCCCACCCACACCTGGGAAATCTGGAACACCAGCCACATGACCAGAGCAAAGACAGGGATGCCCAGCCACTTGTTGGTAAGGACCACATCTATCTTGTCGCTGGTATTTTTGTCTCTGGTCAAAACCTTACGAGTCTCAACCTCCTCCACGATCTTGTTTACAAATTCAAAGCGCCTGCGGTCTGCCGCCTCCACCGCCGCCTTATCCGTAAGGTCCACCTCGCCCTGATGGTAGGGAGCCTTCTGGGGCTTGTGCGCGGAAGCCGCTGCCTTCTCCACCACCGCCTTCAGACCCTCGCCGGAGACGGAAACCGTGTTCACCACCGGGCACCCCAGCTTTGCCGCCAGGGCTTCCGTGTCAATCCTTGTCTCCTTTTTCTCGTTGATATCTCCCTTGTTCAGCGCCACCACCACGGGAACGCCCAGCTCCAGAAGCTGCGTGGTAAAGAAAAGGCTGCGGCTTAAGTTGGTAGCGTCCACGATATTGATGATCACATCGGGATTCTCTTTCTTCACATAAGAGCTTGTGATACTCTCCTCACCGGTAAAGGGAGACATGGAATACGCCCCGGGAAGGTCGACTGCAACCAGCTGCTCCTGGCCTGCGCAGTAAGCCTTTTTAATGGGATGTTCTTTCTTATCCACGGTAACGCCCGCCCAATTGCCCACCTTCTCATTACGGCCGGTCAAGGCATTGTACATAGTGGTCTTGCCGGAATTAGGGTTGCCTGTCAAAGCAATTCTCATAAGTTTATCCTCCTCATATTATAACATTTTGAAAATTTATACTAATCCTTGCGGAATAGCCTCTCCTCCAACAGCCAGCTTCACACTGCTGTTGTCAGCTCCTTATAGCGATTTCCTATAGCCGACAATCGTTAGCCTTTTAAAATAAAAATTAGTTATAACTAACTTATGGGTATAATCAAAAACCCCGCAGCAAGCTGACGAGGTTTTTGACCCTTGCAGCATTCGTCAAGGTCCCAGAGAAGTAAACTTCTCGGACTTTGACTCATTGCCCGCGGGAATAAAAGGCTCCCTCCTCATTTCCCACAGGAATAGCCAGCATGAAGAACACACCTCAAATCCATATGGCTTCCGCCAGCTGATTGTCTATATTATATCTCCCGTCCTTGATAGATACCACGCAGCTTCCCTTCAAGTGTGAAACCACCGTGACGGACTCCCCGCTGTAGCATCCCAGCGAAAACAGAAAAGCGCTCAATTCCTCATCATCCGTTTCAATTTTCTGAATAATGTAGTCATTGCCCTCTATAGCATCCCTTAAAGTCATATCTATCACCTATCCCTTTCATATAGCTAACTTAAATTAGCATCCACTAACTTCAAGCCCCAAATAATAGTTAGCAGTCGCTAACCATTATCATTATATTTCCTTTCCCATGATTTGTCAATCCCTGAGATCCTATTTTATCTAAATCTGGTAACATTTCAGCCAGTTCATTGAGCTGTTACCGCCCCCATGCCCTGTAACGAAAAACCATGCATAGGCAGCGTGAGCTCTACGGAGAATCCCCCATATGGGCTCTGGCCGATCAAGGTGGTGCCGCCATGGGCAGCGATGATCTGCTTCACAAGGAGCAGTCCCAGACCATGCCGCTGGTCTGTGGTATTCTCGTCGCAGACCATATAGTGCGGGGCGTTGTTGAGCTTCTCCAGCTGCCCGGCCTCCGCTCCCACGCCGTCATCTGCCACTGTCACAGTACAGCTTTCGCCCGCCGCCGCAACACGCACATAGATCCTGCAGCCCTGCTCATTGTGGCTGATGCAGTTCTGGATCAGGTTGCCCACCGCCCGCCTTAGCAGGTTCCTGTCAGCATCCACCTGACAGATCGCCAAGGCTTCTTTTGTCTCCCACTCGATGGGATACCTGTCATCCAGATCCATATTGATAAAATCAACCACAACCTGTCTTACAATGGCAACCATATTCTCTTTTTGGAGGTTCACCGGCTGCATATTGTACTCCAGTTTTGATGCCAGATTCAGGTCATTGATGAGATTTTGCATCCGCCTGCTCTGTTTTGTGATGACTGCCGCCTTCCTGCGCTCCTCCTCTGTGAGATGTGCATCCTCCGCCAGCTGCCCGGCATACCCCATGACCATGGACAGCGGGGTCCTGATATCATGGGACACTCCAGCGATCCAGTTTGCCCTTGCGGTTTCCTTTCTTCGCAGCTGGATGTACTGAGACTGCAGTATCTCCGAGGTCTGATTTATCTTCTGCGCAAGCTCCGACAAAAGGCCTTTTTCCCTCACATGCACAGGCTCCCCCTGGGGAAGGCTCTGTATACCGTTTACAATGGGCTTGATGGACTTTAACAGCCCGGCATTTGCAGCCATATAAATCAAAAAGATCAGCGCCGCATTCACCGCCAGGACCGTTAGAACCGTCCCCGGCAGGTTGGCGATGAATCCATAGTCCCAGCTTGCCCACATATGTTTCCAGAATCTGTCCCTTGGATACCCAAGCACCACAAGGCCATCCTCCCTCTCTCCCGTAAACGTGGGATAGCCGTCTATATAACCGCGGGTCAACCTCGCAATATCGGAAACCGTATAGGACAGAGGTATGCTTTCCGGCAGCTCCTCCGTCATCCATCTCACCTGTTCCGTGTCATTGTCAATAAAAATGCCCCACGCACCGGATTCATCCAATTCGCTCAGGACCTCCTCCGGCAAAATATAGGCTTCGCCTGTCCACTGCAGGGCATTTGCCACTTCTTCCGCCGTAGTCCAGGGATGGGAATTGGGCGTCAGCCCTGCCACAAGGACAGCCAACACGATAAAGTTCAATGCCAGCAGCAGCACACAGCTTAAGAGCAATATGCCCACATACCGCCGTATCAGTCTGAGAATGCTTTTCATATCATCTCTCCTCTGTAACCAGCTTATATCCCAGCCCCTTGACAGTGATCAGAGATACGGGATGGGAGGGATCCGCTTCTATCTTTTCCCGGATACGCCGGATATGTGCCATCAGGGAATTCTCATACCCAAAAGGGTTGTCGCCCCAGGCGGCTTCACACAGGGCGTCGATGGTGACGATCCTTCCCGCATTGCGGCAGAGTGCCGCCAGAATATCGTGCTCCTTCGCAGTCAGGGAAATGTGCTCACCGTCCTTCATTCCCTTGGCGTATCTGACCACCTCCGCGCGGTCAAAGTCTATCTCACTGCCCCGCAGCTTTACAAGCGGGTTCTCCCCCTTATAGCTTCTGCGCAGGATCGCCGTTATGCGCAAAATCAGCTCCCTGGGCAGGAAAGGCTTGACCACATAATCGTCAGCCCCAAGCCCGAAGCCCTTAAATTTATCCTCATCCTCACCCCTGGCAGTCAGGAAAAGCACAGGATACCCTCCCTCCCGCCTTAACTGCTCCATCAGCTCAAAACCGCTGCCGTCGGGCAGCATGACATCCAGGACCGCAAGCTCCGGCCTGAACGCCGCAGCCGCCGCCAGCGCATCCCTTACAGTCCCGGCGGTACGGATATTGCAATAGCCCTCCGCCTTCAATATAGATACCACCATATCCAGGAGCTCCTGCTCGTCATCCACAAGCAGGATGCGCCTGCTTTTTAAGTATTCACCATCCATATGACTCATTCCTTTCCATATACATGTGACCTGTTCCTTTCCATACCAATCTGATCCTGTCTATTCTCTGTCCCAAAAGCCCCATGCCATCATTGTACCACAAATTTCCTCCTTCTAAGATTTTTTATGCAAATGTAAGGTAAATGTAAGGCAGCGGGAATGCTGGCGTAAGGTTCGGGCGGTAATATAAAGCTGCAGGCAAAAGCACAGCCCCTGCACAGTGCAGCGGCAAACAAGTTCCCCAAGCAGGAACTGGATTATGGAGGTATCAATAACCATGAACATCATCGAAACCAAAAATCTCACAAAATCATACGCGGACTTTACTGCTGTATCCGGGGTCAGCCTTCACATCCCAAAAGGAACCGTCTATGGCTTCCTGGGTCCCAACGGCGCCGGGAAATCCACCACAATGAAGATGTTTCTCGGCCTGACCAGACCCACCGACGGCTCCTTTATGATCGACGGAAAGAAATATCCGGAAGACCGCGTACAAATCCTGAAAGAGACGGGATCCTTCATAGAAGCTCCCGCCTTTTACGGAAATTTAAGCGGTGAAGAAAATCTGGACATTGTCCGCAAAATCTTAGGGCTGCCCAGATCCGCAGTCTCCGAAGCCCTGGAGCTTACAGGGCTCACACAGTACAAAAAACGCCTCGCCCGCAAATACTCCCTGGGGATGAAGCAGCGTCTGGGCCTGGCATCCGCTTTGATCGGCAGGCCGCCGATCCTGATCCTTGACGAGCCCACCAACGGACTGGACCCTGTCGGAATTCACGAGATCAGGACACTGATCCATTCCCTGCCGCAGAAATTTGGCTGCACCGTGCTGGTGTCCTCCCATTTACTGTCAGAAATCGAACTGATGGCGGACAATATCGGCATTCTCAACCACGGCAGGCTGCTCTTTGAGGGAACACTGGAAGACCTGAAATTTAACGCTGCCGCACAGGGCTGTCCCACCGACAATCTGGAAGACACCTTCCTTGCCCTGATTGACGCCGACAACAGGCAGAGAGGCGGTGCAAGATGAGCTTTGTATTGGAATGCAGAAAGATCAGACGGACGGGCTTCCTGCCCGCATTTCTCTGCGGAGGGCTCCTGGCTGCGGCAGTTCCCGTCCTCAACATGGCTGTCCGTTCAGAAAACTATCTGAAACTTGCAGCCCCTCCCGTGCAGATCCTCATGAACGCCAACTGGCAGGTCATGACAATGCTCAACCTCCTGCTTGCCGTGGCAGGCGCCTGCCTTCTGTATCATATAGAGTACGCCGACAATGCCATCCAGAGGCTATGCACACTGCCGCAGAAAGAAAGCCGGCTGTTTTTTGGCAAAGCTGCCCTGCTGACTGTCATGTACATGATAATACTTGCCCTGGAGGCAGCCGGCATAGCCTTCTGCTCCTGCCGCTGGTTTGAGCTGTCCCCGGACATATGGCTGGAAATCCTCAAAGGTTTTGGCTATGCCCTGCTGCTGACGCTTCCCGCGGCACTGTCCTCCCTTTTTATCGCGTCGGCGTGTAAGAACATGTGGGTTTCCCTTGGCATCGGTGTTGTAGGTGTGTTCACCGCCACCATGCTTCCCACGAAAAACTTTACCCTTTCGCTTTTCCCGTTCGCCCTGCCATTCCAGAGCTTTGCGGGGACTGCGGAAAATACAGTCTGCCATTTTATGATCGCCGCAGCCATCGAACTTATTGTGATCATCCTTGCGGAGGTCTTATTCCTAAAAATCAGGAGGTCTTTTGCATGAACTTTTTATCTCTTATTGGAATTGAATTTCAGAAGATCCGCCGTTCAAAGATCACATTGATCCTGACAGCTGCCACCATAATACTCTGGCTGCCCTCCATCATCAATGCCGATATGAATTTTGAAATGCAGGCGGAGGGCATTTCGCCCGAAAACAACTTTTTGATACAGGGACTTCTGGGCATGGCATGGTTTATGTTTCCAGCAAGCATGGTGGTAGTCACAGTCCTGCTGAATATGACAGAAAGAAGCAATAAAGCCATGTTGAAAATGCTTGCTCTGCCGGTACACACTGCAGGATTGTGTCTGGCAAAATTTGTCGTCCTGCTCTCCCTGGCCGCTTTCCAGATCCTCATGGCTGTGGGCATGTATTTCATAAGTGCAGGAATAGCGTCACAGACACAGGATTATAATTTTATCCTGCAGCCGACGTTTGTGTTCAGGGAAGCATTCCTGATATTTGCGGCATCTATCCCCATGCTTGCCTTTTTCTGGCTTTTGTCCGTGTGTGTCCAGACGCCGGTCTTTTCTGTGGGGATCGGGCTTGCCTCTATTGTGCCTTCCGTTCTGATGATTAACACAAAGCTGTGGTTTGCCTACCCCATGTCCTATCCGTTCTTTGTGATTACTGCGGAATATGGGAAGCTCGCCTCCAGCCTGACGACGGCACAGGTAGAATATATTCCCTGGCTGCCGGTGGCCGCCCTGATCACCATTATCTGTCTGGCTGTTTCCTGCCTCTGCTTCGGGCGGGCTGAAAGAAGGTAATATATTAAAAACTTTCCGCCTGCGCGGTTTGCTAATCCAACATCCCGGAAGAAAATACAGCTGCGTTCTCAGTAGGTGGACTTTTCTTCCAGATAAAGAGACGATGAAGTGCAGCGAGCAAAACAAGTTCCCGCAAGCGGGAATTCAATAATAGAAAGGTATGATTATGAAAAATCGAATTTTAACTGCCGTCAGTGCCATTATGCTCTTTGTCCCCTGGACGATTCTGCCGCTCCGGACATTTGACTGGGCGCTGCAGTCACCTGCAGCGGAGATCATGATCTCCTGCTATGCCGCCTTTATGATCTTCAGCGGAATATTCACCATTGCCGCTTACCTTGGCACCACGGTGCGCAGAACCCTGATTAAGGTCTGCCTGATCATAAACAGCTTATATGCGGCTTTCGGCATTGCAGCTCTGGTAATGATATATCTGCCGAAAACAATGTAGCATTATTATCAATGCCCATACTATAAAGAAAAGATTTCCCCAATGCATTTTTTGATCAAAAAAACTCCCTAAAAGTTTCCAACATATTTTATCTGCCACAGGTCATACTAAGACCAAGATAAGTTGCAGCGAACACTTAGAACTGAGATCTTCAGGATAGGTGCTTGCAGCACTTATCTTGAAGATAGAGAAAACAATTAAAAAACAAATGCATTGGAGGTGAATACAATGTCCGGTAACAGAAGTAACAGAGTAGAAGTGCCTGAAGCAAAGGCAGCAATGGACCGTTTTAAAACTGAGGTTGCATCCGAGCTGGGTGTAAACCTGAAGGAGGGCTACAACGGCGACCTGACTTCCCGTGAGGCTGGTTCTATCGGCGGCGAGATGGTTCGTCGTATGATCAAGAAGCAGGAAGAGCAGATGAAGTAAGGCTCCACAAATAGAGCACTCAAAAAATGTGTCGTAAGACACAGAAGGAAGGGTCAGGGCATAAGCTCTGGCCCTTTCTTCTGATCTGTTATCCCTTATGGTCCCCTATTCGTTACAGGATACACCCCACTGGGATAAATTATGTGACGGCTGCCCATGGGTGCCTGAAACCTGCTTGAGCCATAGGGCCCGTGAACGGCGTCTGCCCACCCGTGGACTGCACCCCCAGGGTCAAAATATATTGACGTTTAAACAGAAAAATAATATAATAAAAGAGTACAGATTGGCAGAATTTACATAATGCCAAAAATAGCAGCAGGCGCCCGCACAGGACCTGGAATACTTCCCGGCTGGTACAGACAGGAAGCATTCCGACACAGCCGGCTCTGGAAGGATGCATGAGGAACTGGAATGGAGGGGATCAGATATGGGAATTGACAGCATAAAGAGAATGGATAACCTATCAGGCAGACCGATGGCAAAAGCCCAGCCGGCCGATTCTGTCATCAAAGGCATAGAGGACGAAATTTCCGAGATTCAGCGGCAGAGGCAGAAGCTGTCCTCAAAGGAGGAGCTTCCCATTTCAGAAAAAGCCAAAAAGCGGCAGGAGCTGCAGCAGAAAATAAGCGATCTCAACAGGGAGCTGCGGCAGCGCCAGGTGGAAATCCGCAAAGAGCAGCAGAAAAGTACGCTGGCAAAAGAGAACCGTACCGGTATCTCCGCAGCAAAAGAGGCGGATGCCAAAGCTGCACAGACAAGGGATATAACTGCAAAAGCGGCAGCCGGACAAAATCCAAAAGCCCACACCCCAGGCTCCAACGGCATAGATACAGACGCGGCAAAGGCAGATAATGCAAGGACAAATACGTTAAATGCAATCGAGTCCAGGAAAAATATCCTAAAGGAAAATAATGCAAAAACTAATGCCACAAAAACTAATATTGTAAAGACAGACAACGCCACAGTAGACGCTGCGGAGCGCACAGGCGCTCAGAATTCCAGCCCACACAGCACAGCCGCTTCCGCTGCAACGGCAGGCGGCAAAACTTACCGTGACAAAGCCCTGGAGGAACAGGCGGCGCAGGAGAAAAAAGCACAGCTTGAGAATATTGATATTCCGGAGAAAAAGAAAAAAGACATTGTCCGGTCGGACGCCGCCAGGGAACAGATGCAGAAACAGGAAACTGTCATTGCCAGAATAGAAGGCGGCATCGCAATCCTCAAAAGCGAGATCCGGCTGGACGAAGCCCGCGGAGGTGACACGGAAAAAAAGCAGGATGAACTGGAAAGGCAGACCGATAAACTGCAGAAAGCTGCCGCCGCTCAGTTCCCCTCCCCGACCCCGTTCCGCCAACCGTCAGAAAAGACTGCCCCGGCAAAAACAGGAACGCCAGTGAACTTTTCCAAAGTAAACGAACAAACCGCACAGCCTCCGCATATTTTTGCGGCTACGTCAATACATTTTGCAATGGAGTAGGAAGATTTTCTCCCTGCCCGCCGCGCGGCACGCATGCTGCGTCAGCCGCCAGCTTCCATATACGGAACACACAGAATAAAAATTGGGGTTAGACCTTTTTTAAGATCTAACCCCTTTTATATCGCAATCTCCCGCGGCTTTCAGCCCCCTGAACCGCAGAGCAGAAGCTTTGTGTATTCTTCCTTAGGATGATTATAAATCTCCTCCGTCTCACCGATTTCTATGATCTTTCCTTCCTTCATCACCATGATACGGTCGCACATATGGTATACCACATTGATATCATGGGAAATAAACAGGTAGGACAGGTTCATCTCCTGCTGGAGCTTCTGCATCAGCTCCATGATCTGTGCCTGGATCGTCACGTCCAGCGCCGACACCGGCTCGTCTGCAATGATAAAGCCGGGACCCGTGATCAGCGCCTGCCCGATGCTGATGCGCTGCCTCTGACCACCGGAAAGCTGCGAGGGCTTCCTGTGGAAATATCTGTCATCCATGCCGACACGGTGCAGCATATCGTATGCCGCCGCCTCCATATCCTCCTTTGTCATTGCAAGCGTCCTGTCCAGTGCGCCTGCTGCGCGCAGGGGCTCCTGGAGGAGCCAGCCGATGGTCTTGGCAGGGTTGAGGCTACTGTAGGGATCCTGGAAGATCATCTGGGGACGTATGGTTCTCTGCATGATTTCACCCTGCACCTGGCGGTTCATGCCCAGAAGCGCCCTGGAGAGGGAGGTCTTGCCGCATCCGCTCTCACCCACCAGCCCAAGGCTTTCTCCGGGATATATCTCAAAGCTTGCCCCCTCCACTACACAGCGCTTTTTTTTGCGAGACAGGAGGCTGTTGCTGCCATCCTTATAAAATACAGACAGATCCTTCACCCGGACAATGGGCTCCGCAGACCGCTCCAGCCGGGCAGCCCTTCCTTCCGCACCCTGTCCCCCAGCAGGCTGCCCTTCCGCGCTCTGTCCTCCGGCAGGCTGCCTTTCCGCGCTTTGTGCCCCGGCAGGCCGTCCTTCCGCGCTCCCCCGCGCCGAAGCCGCCCTCCGGCACTTCATGCGCGAAGGCACCGCTTCTATGAGACGTCTGGTGTACTCCTCCCGGGGATGCGAGAAGACATCCTCTGTCCTGCCCGCCTCCACCACCCGGCCGTCCTTCATCACTGCCACCCGGTGGCAGATACGCCTTGCCAGGTTCAGATCGTGGGTGATGAACAGTATTGCATTGTTCTGCTTCTGATTGATCTCCTGAAGCAGTTCGATGATCTGGTTCTGGACAGTGACATCCAGAGCCGTGGTAGGCTCATCCGCCACGATCAGCCTGGGATGCAGGATCACTGCCATGGCTATCATCACCCTCTGCCGCATGCCCCCGGAAAGCTGATGCGGATAGCCGGCATACACCTTCTCCACGTCTCGCAGACCCACCGACTCAAAGGTTTCCAGCACCTTTCTCCTGATCTCCTCAGCCGTGAGCTTTGTGTGTAGTTTCAGCATCTCCTCCACCTGCCTGCCCACCCTCTGGGTAGGGTTCAGGGAAGTCATGGGCTCCTGAAAGACCATGGACATCCTGACGCCCTGATATTCACGATACAGCGCCTTGTCCCGCGCCTTTCCCGCCTCCTGCAGGACCACGTCATCAAAGAGGATACGCCCTGTGGTAAGCCGCGCCGTCTCCGCCGTCAGCCCCATCAAGGTCAGAGCCGTCACGGACTTGCCTGACCCGGACTCCCCCACCACGCCGAGGATCTCTCCGTCCCGCAGCTCAAGGCTTACATGCTTCACCACTTCCGTGCCGTCGAAGGCAACAGACAGATCATCTATCTTTATCATTCACTCACACCTCCGGCATCACGTCTCCCTGCTCTCCCCGCAAAAAGCCGCTCAGCTTTCATTCGTTCGCCTTATACCCTCGCCAAAAAGCGAGAATCCCAGCACAAGCCATACAATGGTCAGTCCCGGCGCCAGAGCGTACCAGGGAGCCCTCTGCAGATACCCCTGGGCATCGGAGAGCATTTTCCCAAGGCTGGCATCGGGGGGCTGCACCCCAATCCCCAGATAACTCATGCCCGACTCGGCGAGAATGGCATTGTTAAAGCCTATCATGACAGAAACCCAGAAGACGGAAAAGATATTTGGCAGGATGTGTACAAACAGAATCCTGATCCTGCTCACGCCCATAAGCCTCGCCCGGCTGATGTAATCGGCATCCCGCAGCCTCAGGTACTCGCTGCGCACGATCCTGACAAAGCTCGGGATGAAGACAATAGACATGGAAATGATCACATTCTGCTTGCCGTTGCCCAGAATACTTATAATGACCAGCGTCAAAAGAATGCTGGGAAAACCGTTCACGGCGTCGGTGATCCGCATGACCACCTCATCCAGGACGCCCCCGATGTATCCGGTCAACGCCCCTATCAAAATGCCCGCCGCACCGGAGCAAAGCACCACAAGGCTGCTGATGACGATACTGGTCCCCAGCCCCTGCATCACCCTGGAAAAAATATCCCTGCCGAAATTATCCGTGCCGAAAATATGTCGGAGGGACGGGGGAGAAAACTTTTCCGCAGCATTCATGGCCGTAGTGCTGTAGGGTGTCCAGAAAAAGCCCAAAATTCCAAGCAACACGGCAATGCCCGTCATGACCAGGCCGGCCGCCAGATATTTGTTCCATTTGAAATTATGTATTTTCACACTATATTTGCGCCCCATCACTTTACTGCCTTTCATGCCTGCTCTTTTGTCCAAGCTCCTCAGGGACTACACCTCACTGATCCTGGGGTCGATCACGCGGTACAGGATATCCACCAGGAAATACACAAAAATAACCACAAAGGTAATATACAGGATCAGAATCTCCACAACCGGAAGATCACGGTTATTAATGGAACTGATCAGCAGCCTGCCAATGCCCGGCAGGCCAAACACCTGCTCCACCACAATGCTGCCCGCCACGATCTCCGCGATGATCATTCCCAGGAACGTGACTACCGGCATCATGGAATTCTTCAGCACATGCCTGTACATGACGCGCCTCCTGCTGCAGCCCTTGCTGTACGCCGTGCGCACATAATCGGAGCCAAACTCCGTCAGCATGGAATTTCTGAGGAACCTGGCCGTCATGGCAATCTTGGGAATGGCGACAGACAGCGCAGGAAACAGCAGATAGCCCAGAAAGCCTGCAAAATCCTCCCGATAGCTGACATATCCCCCAGGCGTAAAAAGCTTGAGCACAATGCCGAACAGATAAGTCACAAGGATACCAAGAAAGAACGACGGCACCGCCATGGCTGTCTGGGTAGCCACACCCAGCACCGCGTCCAGCACATGGCTGCCGCTCTTTGCCCACCAGACACCCAGCGGGATAGATATCACTATGATCAGTATCAGCGACACAAACGCCAGCATCAGCGTCACCGGAAGCTTGTCACCGATCAGCTCTGCCACCGGCATCATCTCATTCATATTTTTAGAGTAGCGGTAGCTGACCCCAAGGTCCCCCCGCAGCACTCCTGTCATCCAGTTAAAATACCGCTCCACCGGAGGGTCGTTCAGGCCCAGTTCTTCCCTGAGCTGCTCCTCCCTCTCCGGAGTTGCTTCCATTCCCAGTATGGACGCTACCACGTCCCCGGGAATGATCTGAAAGGCAAGGAAGGCCGCCACGGAAACAAGAAACAATGTCATAATGAGAGTGATTACTTTTTTTACCAAATATTTCACGCAGCCGCCTCCTTTCCTTATCATGAATCATCATGAATTCTATTTTGTCACAACAATCCGGATTCCATTCACAAAAACCGCCTCCGCAAAGCCAGCTTCCCTTTAAGATTCGGCTCCAGGCTTCCGCGCCAAACTGCTCCTGCATGGTTTCCCGCCGCCGGCTCCTGGCATGGCAGCCCGGATATCCATCTGCCAGTCCCAGAAGTCCCCGACCTACTTCTTCACATAATACACTGTGCTCATATCCTGTACATAGACCGGATAAAATTTGTAGCCCGCCAGGTCCTTGCTGATAGCCGTCATATTTGCCGGAACCTGCAGAAATGCCGTTCCTGCCTCGTCGCAGAGAAGCGTCTGCAGCTGCTTGTAGTAATCCGCCTTCTTTTTCAGATCCAGCTCCGCCTGCGCCTTTAAATACAGCTCGTCATACTGCGTATTGGCATAATTGATGAAATTCTTGTTGGAAGCCGCCTGGAATCTGTTCAGCAGGTAGCCCGGCGTCAGGTCACAGGTAATGCCGCTGATCGTGGCGGTGTACTTCCGTCCCACATATGCGTCATTATACCAGGTATTCCAGTCCACCGCCTGGATCGTAGCATTGATGCCCACCGCCTTGAGCTGCTCCACCACTACCTGACCGGTCTGCATATGGAACTCATAATTGGACGGTATGGTGATAGTCAGGTCGAAGCCGTCGGGATAGCCCGCCTCCTTCAAAAGCTCCTTTGCCTTCTCCTGGTTTGCCTTGTTGCCATAGGTTGCGTTCAGATCCACATAGTAGTCTGTCAGCGTGGGAAGCATTGCGGAGCTGATGTACGCCCCTGTCCCGCCGCCTACAAAGTCGTCGATCTCCTCCTTGTCCAGGGCATAACAGATCGCCTGACGCACCTTTACATTGTCCAGAGGCTTCTCTGCATTGTTCAAAAACAATGCCTGCACCACATTGGAGGGAGAAGCTTCCACGGAGAAATTCCCTCCACTCTTAAGCACCTGCGCCTGGGAATCGGTCAGATAGGCATAAATGCCGATCGTCCCGCCCTGAAGCTCCATGAGCGCTGTCTCCGCGCTGCCGACGATCTTGAAATTGACCTCATCCAGATAAGGCAGGCCCGCCTGCCAATACTCCGGATTCTTTGCCAGCACGATACCCTCCTGGGGCTTGTAGGAGACATAAGAAAACGGTCCCGTCCCAACAGGCGATGCCGCCGCTTCCTCCCCGCTGCCCTTGGGAATGATAGCTGCCACAAAGCTGTAAATCAGCTCTGTGTTGGCGCTGCCCACTGTTACCTGAACCGTCTTTTCGTCCAATATATCCACCTTCTGAATGCCGCCCTTTGCGGAGCTTAAGGTGGAAATCAACGCAGTGCCGTCCAGAATCCCCGAAACCCTCTCAAGGGAGTACTTCACGTCTTCGGCAGTCACAGTGCTGCCATTGTGAAATTTCACATTGTCCCTGAGGGTGAAGGTGTAAACCAGACCATCCTGAGAGATCGTGTGATCACTGGCAACTGCGTTGATCAGATTACCGTTTTCGTCGGGCTTGACCAAGCCCTCAAAAATGTTGAATAAAATCTCTTTAGTTCCTGCCGACGTCGCTTTGTGTGGGTCAAGACTATCAATATCCTGTTGTATCCCTACAACAACGGAGCCTCCGTAGGCCGGCTCCGAACCTGATAAATCATTTGAGGAATTATTCCCCGAAGACTCTCCTGTGCCATCTGTGCCGCATCCGCCCAGTACAGCCATTGTCAGAAGCGCCGCAAAAAACAAACTCAAAAGTTTCTTTTTCATAATAATGCTCTTCTCCTCTTCGTGAACCAATATTTCCTCTCATTATTCAATTGTTCTCACCATTTTCATGGTATGTAGACATTTTAACATAGAATACGGCAAATGCAAGTTTTTTCTTAGATACAATGCAGGCTCTATGCCGGCATCTCCCGCTGGACATTCCTCTTATAATAAAAAACATACTGCTGTATGATCCCTGCTTCGCTGCCAAAACTCTCAAAGGGATCGCACCCGTGGCAATCCTCCTGTATGGCGCGGTCAATCCAGACATCCACAGGGACCCTGGATACCCTTCCATATCCAAAGAGGGCAACACAGTTTGCAACCTTTTTGCCCACTCCATGCACTTTCATAAGCTCCGTGAAAAGCTCCTCGTCGCCGCATGCCTCAAGGGCACCCAGATTGAGCGCTCCGGTCAATACCTTCTGCGCCGCATCTCTTACATAGCCGGTGCGGTAGCCCAGCCCGCAGGAACCAAGCTCCTCCTCCGATGCCCTGCACAATCCTTCCGGTGCCGGAAAGACATGGACAGTCTCAAAAGGCGTCACAAGCGCCCTTCCAAATTTCTCCGCCAGCCCTTCCACTGCCCTGGAAATGGCAGGAATACTTTTCCTCTGAGAAATGATAAAAGTAATCAGCATTTCCCACGCATCCTGCCGCAGCACACGAAGCCCCGCTCCCGCCGCCATGGCGGCTTTTACAAAGCTGCCGCCCCTGTCCGCGCCTTCCCGTATGTCCCTGTAGCTCCTGCCCAGGTCGAAATAATCCCTCCACACACTCTCCCAGGAGCCCCCGCTGCAGCAGACACTGTAATCGTCCCCGCCCAGCTTTCTGATATAAATTACCTTATCTCCTGTGATAAAGCGGTATGTTCCATTTTCAAACGTCTTTGCCCTGAAGCATTGACCGCATGAGACAATTTTTTCAAGTTCAAAGTCATCCTCTATTTTTACGGAAAATTCTTCAAATTTTCCCTTATCCAATTTCTGCTCCAATTTTATGCCTTCCCGTCCTCTCATACGGACATTGATCAAAACCCCGTGGCAGTCAGCCGCCCCTCCGGAACGCTCACGCCGTCACCGTCCGCAGCCGGCACAAAATGTTATCTGCAGCCCTCCACACAGTTGTTCATCAGCATGGCGATGGTCATGGGGCCTACGCCGCCCGGAACAGGAGTGATCGCGGATACATGAGGGGCGACACTGTCAAAGTCCACATCGCCGCAGAGCCTGTTGTTCTCATTTCGATGGATCCCCACATCAATGACCACGGCGCCTTCCTTTACATAGCCTGCATCCACCATCTTCGGCCTGCCCACCGCCACCACAAGGATATCCGCACGCTTTGTAATCTCCCTCAGATCCCTGGTCCGGGAATGGCATACCGTGACAGTCCCATTCTCCCGAAGCAGCAGCATCGCCATGGGCTTGCCCACAATATTGCTCCGTCCCAGCACCACGCACTCCTTTCCCGCAATCTCAATGCCGGAGCGCTTCAGAAGCTGGATGACGCCTGCTGGGGTACAGGACACATAGCCCGGACGCCCTATACTCAGGTTGCCCACATTCACAGGATGGAAACCGTCCACATCCTTCTTTGGTGAAATGGCAAGGAGAACCTTGTCCTCATTGATATGTTCCGGCACCGGAAGCTGCACCAGGATGCCGTTCACATCCTCTCTTGCATTCAGACTGCCGATAAGTTCCAGCAGCTCCTCCTCTGTGGTTTCCTCCGGCAGCTCATAGGCAAGGGACTTGATACCGATGTACTCGCACGCCTTTTTCTTATTATTTACATATACACTGGAAGCGGGGTCGCTCCCCACCTGAATGACGGCAAGGCATCTCTCCACACCCTCCGCCTTCATTGCCGCCACTTTTTCCTTTAACTCGTCCTTAATCTCCTGAGAAATCTTTTTTCCGTCAATGACCTGATACATATTAACCTCCATTCCAATTCCGCATCCGCCCTCACAGCGCATACCATTTATTCCAGTTCCGTATCTTTATACCCCTCCCGTGCCCAGCACGCATACCAATCAAATCCCCCTGGCATTCGTCAAGATCCCGGAGAAGCAGATTTTCAGGAAGTATACTTCCCTGGACTTGTAACTCATTGTCCGCGGGAGTCAATATATTGGAAGCTCCGGCACGCTGCCAAGACCGTATACATAGGGCATCCTCCCTGTGATCTCCTGATAGCAGGTCAGGATCCCGTCCAGCGGCACACACCAATACCTTGTAGGCGTAGTGGAATAGGCATACGCCATACAG
Organism: uncultured Lachnospiraceae bacterium; assembly: GCA_948470905.1. GTDB lineage: Bacteria > Bacillota > Clostridia > Lachnospirales > Lachnospiraceae > Acetatifactor. The sequence goes on from CAOKQK010000005.1 coordinate 71,136, forward strand.
ATCAGGTTGCCATAACCGTCCAGCACCGCGGAACCCGAGTCCCCATGGACCAGCTCCACCGTCACCTCCGTGTGATCCAGCTGATTGTACCACTCAAAATCCTGCCGGATCTTCACCAGGTTCCCCTCCGTAGTATGGACCAGGCCGCCTTCCCTGTCTATCCTCTCCAGTGCCAGCTCAATGGGCTGCTCGTCCAGACTCTCCCAATACAGCCTGTCTATATGTACGGTCATAAGCTGCTCCAGAAGCGCCTGTGGCACATCCTCCAGCGCGATCGTCGCCACGCCCACATCATAATCCTGGCTCACTCCCAGACATTGGCCGGGCACGCTGGTCCCATCGAAAAAGAAAATATTCCATTCATCATATTTGTTGACCACATGCCTGTTTGTACAGATATAAATTGTGTCCTCCGTAATCTCCATGATATATCCTGACCCGGAACTGTAACCTCCCCTCCCGGTGGGATGATACAGCTGTACCAGCGCCGGACGCATATATTCCAGAGTCTTCTCCAGGTTATCCTCCCCGGAGACACCTGCATCATAAATATTCGGAGCACCCAGAATGGCATCCACCCTGTAATCGATCTGCCTGCTGCCGATAAGCGCCTGAAGATCATCCTCCGTGGCGACCAATACCTTCGCCTCCTCCTCCGTCACCAGGCCATAGCTGTCCGCCACCAGGTAAGTCAGGGTATATTCGCCTGCCCTGTCCAGGCGTACCCCGGAAGCTTCCACCCATATGCCATCCGTCAGGCTGCCGTCAATATTGTCCCATGCAGTCACCTGCTCCAGATAATCCGGCTCACTCCCCAGAGCCACATAAAAATCCCGTATTCCATCCAACACCGGCGGGATATCCACGATGACAGATACCCTGCCGGAACTTTCATTCCCCGTGGAATCCCTGGCCAGTATCTCCAGCTCATATTCACCCGGCCTGTCAAAAAAGATATGTTCACTCAAACCTCCATCCCGGCAAAAATAAGCCTTTGTGAAGGCATCCGCATCCACCACACCCTCTATGACATCCCACACAGAGCACTCCCTCCGGGCGGCGAGACAGACCTGGCTGTCCCTCCAGACAATCTCAGGCGCTGCCGTGTCCCGGATATTGATCGTGTAGCAAAACTGCTCGCTCCCATGGCGCGCCACCACCTGATAAGTTCCCGTGCGCTCCTCGTCCACACCGGACATATCCAACTCTCCCAGACCCACAGACCAGTCCGTGCCTACCAGATAATCTGCGATGTCCCGGCTGACCGGGCTACCATACTCATAAGTCATTTCGCTGAAAGCAGGCTCCACCTGGTAGACGCGCATATAAAAAAGGCATCCTGCTGCCACCAGCAGCCCTGCTGCCATCACAAAAAACACTATATGCCCTGCCCTGATCCTTCTTTCTGCCACAGTCCCGTCTTTCATTCACACTCTTTCCAAAATACAATCATCCCCGCCGGGAAGGAGATTTCGGGAATCCCCTTCCTCATGCTGCGCTACAAAACTGATACCCTGTCAGCATGCTGTAGGACCTATGCCCACATACTGCCTGGATACTATATACTTTTGATACTTAAAATATTAGCATTGATCGCTCAATTTGTCAATGACCAGCTGCTCCTTCCACACGCCACACCCTCAAAGCTTTTTAAGGCGTCATCCGCGCCCTTCTGCAGCTTTATTGTCACCCTGCCGTCCTGAAACCTCAACCCTATTGCCAGCTTCGCCATATTTTCTCCCAGGATATGGCACCGGATATACAGATAATCCGTCATCACCCATGCGCCATGACAGAGACATTGCGCCGATACAGGGGGATTCCCCAGCTTCCACGGGAATATCCCGCGCACATACCCATCCCACCCAAAGGCAAGCTCAAAATCCCTGCCCTCCTTTGCCATATACAGGCTTCCGCCCTGGGCCGAAAAATGTACCCGCAGCCTGGACACCTGAAGCGGGTTTTCCTCAAAGACATACTCCCTGCCGTCCGCCTCACTCTCTGCCGCGGAACTTCTCTCTCCGGGTACCGGCGCCAGAGCAAGGCCCTGAAGCATGTCTTCCAGACACACAGTTCCCGCCTCCTCTGCACCTGTACTGCAGCCCGGCGTCTTCGCTTCGGACGTACTGCTGCCCGGCGCTTCGGCTTCGGACGTGCCGCGCCCTGCGATCCACGGATAGATGCTTGCATCAAATGCATCAAATATGTCCTTGATGCCGTTTTTGTTGTCCAGGGTATCTCCCATAGTGACCAGCACGAACCTCTCTTTGGGAAAACACACCGCCAGCTGCCCGCCGATCCCGTAAAAATAAAAGCTGCCGTGCCGCCCCATCCAAATCTGGTAGCCATAGCCAAACTGTTCGTCATATACTGGCTGCTGTATGGTGGTGATCTGACAGCTGAGCGCCTCATTAAGATAGCCCTCCGGCAGCAGCTGCTCCCCCTGACAGCGCCCGCCGTCTGTCACAAGCTGTGCCACCGCCAGCAGGTCTCTGAGCGTGCAGTTCAACCCGGAGCCTCCCTGGGAGACTCCGTAAGGATCCTCCATATAATACGCCTCTTTTGACACACCGATCCTGTCGAACGCCTTTTCGCGCAGATATTCCATCAGCTTCTTTCCGCTCAGCCGCTCCACCAGCGCGGCAAGCACATGGCTGGAGGAGGTATCATAGGAAAAAACCGCCCCCGGCGGATTGTCAGGCGCCACATGGAAAAAGGACTCCACCCAGTCTCCTTTGTAACGCTTGTAGGTAGTCTGCCTGTGACAGGTAGTCATGGTCAGCATATTCCGGATAGTCATTTGTCCGATCCACGGATGTACTCCCCCCTCGGGGCACTTATCCGGAAAATAACTGCAGATCCTGTCATCCAGGTGCAGCCTGCCCTCCTCCTGCAAAAGCCCGATGGCAAGCGATACAAAGCTCTTTCCCACAGAATACATGCGGTGCAGGGACTCCCACGTAAAAGGCGCCCAATATCCCTCCGCCGCCAGCTTCCCCCTGTCAGACATGGCAAACCCATGCATTGTCAGTCCGTCCGCCTGCAGCCTGCGAATAAAATCCGCTACCGCACTCTCCGGGACTCTCGCCTGCCCCTGCGGAACCTTTTCCCACTTTCTCTCCATGTCGATCTCCTATTCCAGTTCCCATTTATGGGAACTTTTTCGCCTCTGCACTTCTACGCCCCCTAAAACACGCTGTTCATGGCATCCTGCACATTTTTCACCCCGATGATCTTAATATTGCCGCCCTTGTTCTTCCTGCAGTTCTCCACGCATACATAGGGGACGATGCAGGTGTCAAACCCCAGCTTCTCCGCCTCCGCCACCCGCTGCGCCGCCAGCGCCACAGATCTGACCTCGCCGCTTAAGCCCACCTCGCCGAATGCCACAAGCCTGGGGTTCAACGCCTTATTTTTAAAGCTGGAGACCACCGCAAGCACTATACCTAGGTCGATGGCGGGCTCCATGATCTTCATACCGCCCGTAATGTTCACATAGGCGTCGCAGTTTGCAAGCTGTATGCCGGAACGCTTCTCCAGCACCGCCATCAGCAGGTTCACCCTGTTGAAATCCGTGCCGATCGTCTGCCTGCGGGGGATGCCGAAATTAGTGCCGCACACCAGCGCCTGTATCTCCACCAGCAGCGGCCTCGTCCCCTCCATGGTGCAGGACACCACGGAGCCGCTGGCATTCTCCGGCCTGCCGTCCAGCATATATTCGGACGCGTTTTTCACCTCCATCAGCCCCTGCTCCTGCATCTCAAAGACGCCGATCTCATCCGTGGAGCCAAAACGATTCTTGACCCCCCGAAGGATCCGGTAGGAAGCATGTCTGTCCCCCTCAAAATAAAGCACTGTATCCACCATGTGCTCCAGGACCCGGGGGCCCGCCACCGTCCCTTCCTTCGTCACATGTCCCACGATCATCACAGACACCCCCAGCCCCTTCGCCAGCTGCAGCAGGATACCTGTGGACTCCCGCACCTGGGAGACGCTGCCCGGCGCAGAGGACACATTTTCATTGTACATGGTCTGGATGGAATCGATGACCACCGCCTCCGGTTTTTGGGTGCGGATAACTTCCGAGATCGCGTCCAGGCTCGTCTCGCACAATAGCAGCATCCCTTCCGCGAAATCCCCGATCCTGTCGGCGCGCATCTTGACCTGCGCCAGGGACTCCTCGCCGGATATGTACAGCACCTTATGTCCCCCGGCGGACAGGTTTCTGCACACCTGAAGGAGCAGCGTGGACTTGCCAATGCCCGGATCTCCGCCTACCAGGGTCAGAGAGCCTTGTACAATCCCTCCCCCCAGCACCCTGTCAAGCTCCCCGATCCCTGTGGTGATCCGGTTTTCTTCTGTAATGCGGATCTCAGAGAGGACCGTGGGCACCGCCCTGTTCTCACGTCTCTCATTCTTCGCCGCGGCACCCCCCGCATAGGGGGATTTGCTCACGCTCTCCTCCACAAAGGTATTCCAGCCCCTGCAGCCGGGGCACTGCCCCATCCATTTACTCGATTCATATCCACAGCTCTGACAGAAAAAAACCGTAGATGTCTTACTTTTTGCCATATTTACACCCCCTTGCGCACTTCATAAGAGGGTGTGTAAACACTCCTCTTTGCGCATAACAATCAATATTTGGAAATCTACCGCAAGGCGCACTAAAATTGCGCGGGAGGCACCTTACCAACCCGCGCAATCTTTTTACTTCTGTATTATCTTTACCGGAACCTCACCTGCAACCTCCAGCTCCACGCTCAGGGAGAGCTTCCCGCCAAGCCCTGTCTTCATGGTGCCTACGCTCCTGCCATCCACAAATACCTCATATTCGGTATCATCATTGAGCCCGATGGTAATCTGTGCGTCCTCGTCCCCTTCCACGATAAACTCCACGCCGTCCGCCTTCTCCGCAAACTGCAGGACGCTGGTGCCGGGCACGGATTCATAGAGGAACATGCCGTTTTTCTCAAGCTTGGTAATCTCCCTGTAAGTCTTGACCTTCAGCAGGTCTCCCTGATGCTTGTAATCCTCCAACTTTGCCTTCTGTGCCAGCTTGTGATTGCCGAAACTAATTGCCCCATCCGCCTCGCTGCGGAGCAATTCCTCCACCACTGCCATGTGTGTATCCTCCTGTCTTTCTGTCTTGACGTGATAACGAAAGAATCTTCAAGCGCAAAGCGCAACCGACGCGCAGCGACTGGATTCTTGACTGCATTGTACCATATTTTGACCTAATTTTCTACAATTTTTTTATTTTCCTTCACCGTAAAACAGACCTTTTCATTCTTGAATCCCGCCGTCACTGCGTCTCCGGGCTGCACCTTTTTCTGCAGGATTTCTTCCGCCAGGGCGTCCTCCACCACGGACTGAATGGCGCGCTTCAAGGGCCTGGCACCCATCTTGTTGTCCGCATACTTTTCCACCAGATGGCTTTTCAGCGCCCCGGACATGGAGAGCTTAATGTCCATCTGCTCCTCGCAGCGTCTGTAAAGGTTTGATGCCAGAAGGTTTACGATTTCCTTCATATCCTCGTTGTTCAGCTGGTGGAACACAATGATATCATCAATCCTGTTGATGAATTCCGGCTTAAAGCTGCGCTTTACCTCCTCCATGACATTGGACTTCATTTTGTCATAATCCTGCCTGGGATTGCTGCCAGTGGCAAAACCCAGGTTCTTGGGATCCACAATCCTCTGTGCCCCCGCGTTGGAAGTCATGATCAGGATCGTATTCTTAAAGCTTACCTTCCGCCCCTTGGAATCCGTGATATGCCCGTCGTCCAATACCTGCAGAAGCACATTGAACACGTCAGGATGCGCCTTCTCTATCTCGTCGAAAAGCACCACGGAATAAGGATTGCGGCGTACCTTCTCACTGAGCTGCCCGCCCTCCTCAAAGCCCACATATCCCGGGGGAGACCCTATCATCTTGGACACCGAATGCCCTTCCATATACTCTGACATGTCAACCCTGATGATCGCATCCTCCGAGCCGAACATGGCCTCCGCAAGCGCCTTGGACAACTCCGTCTTACCCACGCCCGTAGGCCCCAGGAAAAGGAAGGAACCTATTGGACGCTTGGGATCCTTCAAGCCTACCCTGCCCCGGCGCATTGCCTTTGACACGGCTGTCACAGCCTCCTCCTGGCCTATTACGCGCTTATGCAGGATGCTCTCCAGCTTCAGGAGACGTTCGCTCTCCTTCTGGGCAAGCTTCTGTACAGGAATCTTGGTCCACATGGCGACCACATCCGCAATGTCGTTCTCACTGAGCGTACAAAGCTTCGCCTGCTCCCTGTTCGCATCCCGCTTCTTCATGCGTTCGTATTTTTTTACCAGTTCATCCTGGTTATGCTTGATCTCCACCGCCTGCGTAAATGCCTCCATGCGGATGGAACGTTCAATCTGCAGGTCCATCTTCTTGATCTGCTCCAATATCTCCTTCTGCCTGTCAGGCATATCCATGGTGCGCAGCCTGGCGCTGGCTGCCGCCTCGTCTATCAGGTCGATCGCCTTATCGGGAAGGTTCCTGTCATTGATGTAGCGGCTGGACAGTCTCACTGCCGCCTCCACGACCTCCCTGCCGATGGCAACCTGATGGTGCTCCTCGTACTTTCCCTTGACACCGTCCAGGATGCGGATTGCCTCCTCCTCGGAGGGCTCCTCCACATTCACCGGCTGGAAACGCCGCTCCAGTGCCGCATCTCTCTCGACATATTTGCGATACTCCGCGACAGTGGTCGCCCCGATCATCTGCAGCTCTCCCCTGGCCAGAGAAGGCTTTAAAATATTGGAAGCATCGATCGCCCCTTCCGCACCGCCGGCGCCGATCAACGTGTGAAGCTCATCCAGGAAAAGAACCACATTCCCATCATCAATGACCTCCTTGATGACCTTCTTGATCCTCTCCTCAAATTCGCCGCGGTACTTGCTGCCTGCCACCATGCCGGACAGATCCAGGGTCAGCACCCTCTTGTCCTTTACCGTGAGGGGGACCTTGCCTTCCACAATGCGCTGCGCCAGCCCTTCTACCACCGCAGTTTTGCCCACGCCGGGCTCGCCGATGAGACAGGGATTGTTCTTAGTGCGGCGGCTGAGGATTTGGATCAGCCTTCGGATTTCGTCCTCCCTGCCGATCACAGGGTCAAGCTTTCCTTCCCGCGCCATTGCAGTCAGATCCCTGCTGTACTGTCCCAGCGTGGTCGTCTTGCCCCTCCCGGAGGACCTTCTCGCCAGATCTTCCTTGTACAGGTTCCCATCCTGGCCGATGGCTATCAGGGTATCCGCATATATTTTCTGCACATTTGCGCCAAGGGTGTTCAAAAGACGCACTGCTACATTTTCGCCTTCCTTGATCAGCGCCATCAGAAGATGTTCCGTGCCTATCTGGCCCTGCCCGAAGCGCTCCGCCTGCCTGTTCGCCTCCTCCAGGATCTTACGCGCCCTGGGAGAATACCCTTCCTTCTCCCTGACGCTTACTCCGCCGTCAAAGGCGATCAGCTCCTGGATCATATCGAGAACCTGTGACAGCTCTACCCCGTTGTCGGTCAGAACCTTGTGCGCCACACCTGTCTGTTCCTTTAAAAGTCCCGCAAGAATATGCTCTGTCCCCACATAGCCCTGCTTTAAATGCGCGGCAAACCTGGATGCATAGCCCAGGGCGTCCTGCGCCTTGTCCGTAAAACCTGACTGCATTGTTCCCTCTCATTCCGCCGTTTTCCGGCCCTAAACCGAAAAATCGCTATATATTTCTTCAATAAGTTCGTGTATTTCCTCTTTGCTGATATTTTTACAGCTTCCTCTGGCAAGTATTGCCTGCAGGCCCTGCTTTAATTCCGCCAAAGCGCGTGCCTTATCCTCGTCAATGGAGATCACTGCCCCCCTCCTGCGGTCCACCTTCACATAGCCTTCCTGTTTCAGCACTGTGTACGCTTTGTTGACTGTGTGCATATTGATGCCGATGGAATCCGCCAGCTGGCGCACGCTGGGAAGCGAGTCCCCCTCACGGAACTGTGCCGTGGCAATCCCCATAATGATCTGATTGCGTAGCTGCAGATACAGCGCCTCATTGCTGTTAAAATCAATCTCTATCACCATGCTTTACATCTCTCCTTTCCACGGCTGCACAAACAGGCAGACATACGCGGACCTGCAGGAAAAAATACTGTTTCGCAGCGCTGATCCGGCAAGGAAAACGCTTTGATCCCCGTTACTGTAATAGTTATAATTATATTATAACAAGCTTTAGTCACTGTCAACCAACCCTCCGAAAAGTTTATAGGCTTTTTATAAGAAGGAGGATGCCTGTATATGAGACATCCTCCCTGTACTGCTGCCGCTCTTATCCGTTTTTCTCATTTTCATCAACGTTCAGAAACTCAAACTCAAATTCATCGTCATCTTCTGTCATAAAGTTTCTGGACTGCCATCCCTGGGCCTGCTGGCTGTCCCTGGGCTGGGGCCTGGAAGCGCCACCCTGCACTGCCTGCCCCTGGGCTCCCATTGACCTCTGCCCCTGGGCTCCCGCAGGCCTTTGACCCTGGGCCCCCATGGGTCTCTGGCTCTGGGCTCCTGCAGGCCTTTGACCCTGTGTTCCCATGGGCCTCTGGCTCTGGGCTCCCGCAGGCCTTTGACCCTGGGCCCCCATGGGTCTCTGGCTCTGGGCTCCCGCAGGCCTTTGACCCTGACCCTGGGCTCCTGCAGACCTCTGGCCCTGGGCCTCCACAGATCTCTGACCCTGACTGACAGGTCTCTGACCCTGGGCTCCTGCAGGCCTCTGGCCCTGGGCTTCCACAGGTCTCTGACCCTGACTGACAGGTCTCTGGCCCTGAGCTCCCGCAGGCCTCTGGCCCTGGCTGGCAGGCTTTTGACCCTGAGCTCCCGTTGGCTTCTGGCCCTGAGCTCCTGCCAACTGCTTCTCCGCGCCAACCGTATGCATCACCCTCTGGCCGCCCCCCTGAGCCGCCGCTGCACTCCGCTTTCTCAAGGTCTCTGTTTCCACCTGGTTAAAGTATACTGAGTCCATCACGTCCTTCAGTTTAAAAATCAGGTAGCCCACTGCGGACACTGCTGCCACCAGCAGAATCACCAGCACGATAATGATAGTCTTTTGAGTCTTCACCGTCGGGAGATTTCCTTCCAGCAGTTTATCAATCGACCAGGCATAATCACTGTTTTCGGGCTTATAAAGCTTCCACTCGCCCTCGTGGTAAATAGTTTCGTACATTTTTTCCGGAGGCGCTTCTGTAGGCTGTACCGGTTCCGGCGTCACCTCCGGTATGGGTGTATCTTCCGGCGGCTGAGGATCGTCAGGCACATTCGGCGTCACAGGCGTTATCTCACCGGAAAGCGTGACATACTTGGAATGAATAAATCCTGTTACCTGTGAACCGTTGGAAATAAAGTTTACCTGATACCAGATATTTCCGTCCATCCCGCTGGCCTGGCCGTTCACCGTCAGCGCAAGCCCATTGGATACCGTTGCCAGAATCTTGCTGTTGGTGGATGCATTGCTCCTGATCCTCACCGACGTACCCCCTGAGGCTGTCACCATGGCGCTGACAGGATTCACTGGAGTCACCTCCACCTGGGGATCCGGAGGCGTCGTAGCAGTATTGCCGGACGGAGGCGTGCCGCCTCCTGTGACATCTACCAGATCAGAACGGATAAAGCCCTTTGTGGTGGAATCCACCCAGATTTCATACCAGACATATCCGTCCGCCGCCTGCACCTGGCTTATGATACTCACTTTTCCGCCCTGCTTTACGCTCCCTACGGACGCGCTGCTGGTACTTGCCTCGGCACGGATCTTTGCGCTTGCCACCTTGACCGTGCCCTGGCTTTCCGCATGGCCTACAATGGAGAATCCGTCTGCAAATATCCCCAGCATCACGACCAGGCACAGGGCGAACGCTCCTGCGAGAAGCCACCCCCTTTGTTGTAACTTACCTTCTTTTTTCATATGCAATTCCTCTCTTTAGCCTTCCTGATCTGTCCTAAACCAGCCTTCTTATGCCAATCTCCCTGATTCCGATCTCTTTATTCCGATCTCTTATTCCAATCTTTTTATCTTGATCTTCCTATTTTAATCTTCCTAATTTTGATCTTCCTGTCCGGATTTTCTTATGTCGATGTACTAGTACTGTGTTGCGCAATTAACAGTGAATTCAGCACCGCCTATTTGCACCAAT
>CAOKQK010000006.1 GCA_948470905.1 uncultured Lachnospiraceae bacterium
TGTTCATCCAACCGGTGAATCTTGGCTGGCAATCTCAAGATTCCGAGAGCCTATATCCTGTCCTCAACAGGATACTCCATATATTACCACATTACATTACAAAAGTCTACATTATTATAGCAAAACGGATAGGGAGTAAAATGGCACAACAGCTTCTGCAAAAGTTTTATTCCCGCGGGCAATGAGTCATAAGTCCATGGGACCTTGACGAATGCCGCGAGGGTCAAAAACCCCGTCAGCTTGCTGCGGGGTTTTTGATTGTCTTCAATTTGTCTTTTCTTAAAGCATTCCCCCAGCGCTCCTGTAGGTATTTCCCATTCAGCCTCGGATATAATGACCGCATTCCTATTGTTTGTTCTTATTTTGTAAAATTCATTTCCGGTCGCTGTATTTTCCAAAATTTCCGTCAAGATTTCCCTTAAGTTTTGTTCTGCGATTTTTTACATATTTTTTCTCTCCTGATTGCATCATAACAGATATCAGCACAAAATGAAATATGTGTAACCGGCAAAATGTAAAAACAAAAATTGAAATCACTCATTGAAATTATCAAAAGAGGTATATTGTAACATCTTGACAAGACGCTGAAAGTATAGTATGATGGCGCAGATGCGAATGAGTTGCATTTGCATCTAAAATTTGAGAGAGGATTTGGGTTGGATACCTATGCTGGATGCGGTTTTGGACGCTTTGCTGGACACGGTGAAGCTGGTACCATTTTTATTGTTGACTTATGTCATAATGGAATATCTGGAACATAAGGCCGGAGAGGGCACTCAAAAGCTGATAAAAAAAGCCGGAGGCTTCGGGCCTGTCCTGGGAGGAGTGCTGGGTATTGTGCCTCAGTGCGGTTTTTCGGCTGCGGCGTCAAATCTGTACGCCGGAAGAATGATTACTCTGGGCACGTTGATGGCAATTTACCTGTCCACCTCCGACGAAATGCTTCCTGTTCTGATCTCCGAGAAGGCGCCGATGGACGTGATCCTGAAAATCCTGCTGGCAAAAGCTGTTATCGGCTGTCTTGCGGGCGTTGCGATTGATCTTTTGATGCGCAAAAGGAAGCCGGAAGGACAAAAAAGTGTCCACGATATCTGTGAGCATGAGCATTGCGGCTGTGAACAGGGGATTTTTCGGTCGGCGCTGGTCCATACGGCAAAGATCACAATCTTTATTTTTGCGATAGAAATTGTCTTGAATATAATATTGTATTATACAGGTGACGGAGCGCTGTCCGGAATAATCTTCAATCATCCGGTCATGGGGCCCGTGCTGGCGGGGCTGGTGGGTCTGATCCCCAACTGTGCGGGTTCCGTGGTGATCACCCAGCTCTATTTGCAGGGGGCGCTGGAAATCGGAGGCGCTCTTGCAGGGCTTCTCACCGGAAGCGGCGTGGGGCTTCTGGTGCTCTTTCGGGTAAATCCTGACAGGAGGGAATCCTTGAAAATTTTGGCAGTGCTGTACGGTATCGGAGTCCTGGCAGGCATTGCGGCGGGAGATGTGCTGTAGCGGCAAAAATGGAGATGTATCAAAAATGCTGGAGGTACGACATGCAGCAAAAGCGGGAAGTCACATTACAGGAAAATGAGGAAGCAGGGGGTGAAGTGCCCATAGAATATCCACAGGGATTAAAATGGACAAGGCAGCGCAGGAGCGTCTATAAAGTGCTCTGGGAGGCAGCGGAGCCGCTGAACGCCATTCAGATTTACAATCTGGCGGTGAAAGATATGGAGGGCAGGGAGTGCGCAGTCTCTACTGTTTATCGTATTCTTGCGATCCTTGAGGAGAAAAATCTTGTGGAAAAATCTGCTTGGATGAGAGACGGTACTGTGGTATATACTATCAACAAGGGGATGCATACCCATTATGCGGTCTGTCTGGAGTGCAACAGGAAGATCCCGCTGCAGAGCTGTCCTTTCGCACATATGTCCCCGGGTCTCATGAAGGAGGATTTTACCGTTACCGGACATAAGCTGGAGCTGTATGGGTACTGCAGAGAGTGCCGGGAGAGACGGGACTGACAAAAAACCACAGAGCTGCTGTTTGGCAGTTGGTAAAAGGGAGCATGTATGAAGTTTCCTGCAGTTTTAGCATATTTGAATCCAGGGAAAAGACGGGAAGCAACACTGGGAAAAATTTCTGCGAATACGGAGGGAAATGTTGGGGATTTATGGAGGGACAGGCTCAAACGACACATTTACAGGCGTAGGTTTTGGTGCCTGGCGGCTTTACTGATTTTTTTGCTGGAAATGGCTCTGCTTGTGTGGCCGGTCGGCTGGCTGAAGGAGGATGTGGAGAATTACCTCACAGGCGTGGGCTCCTGGCATATGGAGCCTCAGGAAGGGGATTTTTCATGCCGCCAGGAATTCAGACCGCAGAACAATCATCTGGAGAGTATGGGGATCGTGATAGCCGGCGAGGAGGATCCCAGCGGCGGGAATGCATTTATTGCAATATCTGATTACAATGGCAGCGTGCTTTTTGAAACCAGTATCCCATACGAGGAGATTGCGCTGAATGCCTATACGGATATAGAGATAGTACCGCCCATTAACCAGGCAGGCAAAAGCTGCTTTCTGTCTGTGCATCTGGAGGCAGACGAGAATGGAAACATTCCTGTTTTGGCTGCAGTCAGTACAGATGACCCAATGGCGGAAAATGTCTCTCTGGAGCAGGGAGAAAAACTGCAGGGTGTGCAGCTTGTGACCAGATATTTTTATAAGGATGTGATAACAAAACAGAAGTTTTTCCGCGTGTTGTGCATCTGTATCGTTACCGCACTTGGAATTGCAGCCGGGCTTCCACGTGACAGAAGGTTCAGGAGGGTCATGGGAGTGGCCTTGCTGGCAGCCCTTCCCTGGGTACTGGGCAGGCGGCTGGAACTTCTTGCGGTCAATAGTCAGTTTCTGCTGCCCTTTTCCATGAAATGGAATATGGCTCTGATGTATCTTCTGGAGCTGGTTCTGCTTCTTTGTACACAATCGTTTCGTGCCGGTATCTGTATCAGCAGCCTGATGCTGACACTGCTTTATTCTGCCAATTATTTTGTGTATTCCTTCCGGGGAGTACCGCTGCGGTTTAATGATCTCTCTGCCATAGGGACAGCGGCAAAAGTAGTGAGCCATTACAGCCTGCGTCCCAACAGCCACCTGGCAAGGGCATGGTGTATCTGTGTATTTTTTCTGGTGTATGGCGCACAGACAGGGGTTCGGTGGAAGACGGAGAATAAGCGCAAAAAAGCGGCAATGCGCCTGGCGGCTCTGATAACGGGCGTCGCGCTGGCTGCGGTGAGCGGGCATCAGCTTTTGTATACGGATATGCTGGTGAAGGCAGGCTTCCTGTATGCCCACGGCTTTGACCAGAATATGAACTATCATTTTAACGGCTATCTGGTAGCAAGCTGTATGGATATTCAGGATTCCAGGGTAAAAAAGCCCCAGGGGTATTCTCTTAACAGAGTCAGGGAGCTTCTGGAAGAAGCGGCGGAAGGCGGGACAGCGTCGGAAGAAAGGATCAGTCCGCATGTTATACTGATCATGAATGAAAGCTTCTCTGATCTGAGGGTGCTTGGAAATCTGCAGCTTGGCGAAGAAAATCTTGCATTTTTTAATGGGCTGACGGACAATACTGTCAGGGGCTATGTCAATGCGTCGGTGCTTGGGGGAGGAACGGCAAATTCGGAGTTTGAAGTGTTTACCGGATGCAGTATGGGCTTTTTGCCGCCTTCCTATTATGCCTATCAACAATGTCTGATAGGGGAAATGCCGTCACTGGTTTCCAATATGAGCGAGGCAGGATATACAACATATTCCATACATCCCGAGGACGCAACCAATTGGAACAGGGACAGGGTCTATAGGTATTTTGGCTTTGACAACAGCCTGTGGATAGAAGATTTTCCGGAGGCGGAAAGGCTTCATTATGGGGTAACGGATCTGGAAACCTATAAGAAAGTGGAGGAAATATATGAGAACAGGAAGCAGGGGGAGAAGCTGTTTATATTTGACCTGACTGTCCAAAACCACGGCGATTACCAGCAGTCTGATGTGGAGCTTTCGGTTAATGCCCGGAATGTTTCTTCTGAGAAAGCGGACATTTATTTATCGCTGATACGAAATTCGGATGAAGCCTTCCGGCAGCTGATAACATACTTTGAAAAAGAGAAGGAACCGGTTGTAATCTGTATGTACGGGGATCATCAACCCTGGCTGGAAAATTCTTTTTATGAAGCTGTGTTTGAGCAGACGCAGGGAATTGGGGAGGAAGACAAAACACGGAACATGTATAAAACTCCGTTTCTCATATGGGCAAATTACGATATTCCGGAGCAGAGCGGTTTGGACATTGGTATGAGCTATCTGGGGGCGCTGCTGCTGCAGACTGCCGGAATCCAGGGTTCGCCTTATTTTGATTTCTTACAACAGTATATGGAGGAATATCCGATTATTACGGTCAATGGATATGAAGACAGGGAAGGAAATCATTATAATTGGTCGGGAGAGGATTCCGAGCTTTTGGATTACAGGATACTGCAGTATAATCATCTTTTTGATAAAGATATGGTGGAGTGGGGGTTCTGAACAGACAGTCAGACGTTGCAAAGATCACTGTTGTATGCCATTTTTGTTCAAAAAACATGAGGACTGAAAGAGACTGAGGTAGAAGAAGGCAGGAAATTACAAAAATCTAAAATTTTTTAAAAAAGTTCTTGCTTTTTTCTAAAAGGTGTATTATAATAGCTCTTGTCAACCGGAAAGAGCGATGGACATACGCTATGAAATCTGCACCGCTAGCTCAGTTGGTAGAGCACCTGACTCTTAATCAGGGTGTCCAGGGTTCGAGCCCCTGGCGGTGCATAACTCCTCTTGGCGGGGAGCATAAAGGACTGTTTTTGAGGACGCAGGAGCCTTGGGGACGGTTCTTTTTTTGTGTGCTTGTATCTGTAAGGTTCAAATTATACTATGAAAGTTCCCGCTTCGCCTTGCGGAAACCGCGCAGTCAAAATGAGCGTCCTGTGCTCATTTTGCAAGACTGCTGTGCGCCAAACCCGTTTCCCTTGCGGGTTTGTGTGCATCAACTAAACTCCCGGCTTTCATTTATGGTGGAGCATTGTGGGATGCAAGGGAGTTTAGTTACGAAATTATAATGGTTTAGGAGACGAAGCAATGGACGGAAAGTTAAGGAATATGACTTCTATTTATATTACAAGGGAAGATAAAATGCTCTTACTTTTCAGGCAGGGGAGCAGGGTGGTAAATAACGTCTGGGTCGGTTCGGCGGGAGGCCATTTTGAAGAGCATGAGCTGAATGATGCCAGGGCCTGCGTACTTCGGGAATTGGAGGAGGAGTTGGGGCTGAAGGAAAATCAATTGAAAGGCATGTCATTACGATATGTTACATTGCGGAGGACAAAAGGGGAGATCAGACAGAATTATTATTTTTTCGCGGAGCTGGCTGAGGATATGGAGGAGTGCCCTGTATCCAGTGAAGGGATCTGCAAATGGTTTGATTATGGGGAGTTGCCTGCGCTGGAAATGCCGTTTACGGCAAAATATGTTATAGAGCATTATCTGAGAATTGGGCGCGGCACAGATGAGGTTTATGGCGGTATGGTAGATGGTGAGAAAGTTGTTTTTATTAGTCTTGCCCCTGAAACGGGTAAATAGTATAATAAGGACAGTATTGCGGCATTGCCCGCGGAAATAAAATTTTGCCTGCAAGGCAGGGCGCAGGCAGTGGAAAGGGATGGTAAGAAAAGTGAAAACAGCAGAAGATTTACGGAATTTACTCAGACAGATAGACCGCAGGAGCTATCCGGCTTACAAGGATACCAGGGGGAAATATCAGTTTCAGCAGTATGTGCTGTCTATAGATCATGTGCAGGGGGACCCTTTTGCGGCGCCCTCCAAGGTCAGTATCCTGGTGCCGGGTAAAGTGGCGGGCTTCCACAGGGAGTGCTATGAGGAGGCACACCGCAGGACAGCGTTTCAGGACTTTCTGCTGCGCCGTGTGAGCATGAAGATAAAGGATTATTCCTTCAAGGCGAAGGGGTCCGGCAAGAGCGGGCTGCTTGGCATCAGCCATCCGGGACAGGAGATCCTGGAGCGGAGTGCCTGCGCCGTCAATCCTCAGAACGGCGATGTGACTATCCGAATGGAGATTGGGTTCCCCGCCAATGGGAGGACCATCAATGCGGGAGAGCTGGAGAAAATATTGTTTGATTTCCTGCCGCTGTGTGTGCGCCAGACCCTGCTTTCCGCGTCCTGCCCCAAAGAGAGCGTGGAGAAGTGCCTGTTTCTGGCGGATGACCAGCTGTATATCCGGGAGGAATTAAAGAAGCGGGGGCTGGTGAGCTTTGTTGCCAATGGGGCGGTGCTTCCCCGCAAGTCAGGGATTTCCTCACTGCCCATGAAGGATGGGAAAGCATTCATGTCTCCTGCGTCCATGGAAGTGACCCTGGAGCTGCCCCACCATGGCAGTCTGGTCGGGATGGGCATCAAGAAGGGCGTCACCCTGATCGTTGGCGGCGGCTATCATGGCAAGTCCACCTTGCTGGAGGCGCTGGAGCTTGGAGTGTACAACCATATTGCCGGGGACGGCAGGGAGTATGTGATCACGGACGAGACAGCCATGAAGCTGCGTGCCGAGGATGGGAGGAGCATCCAGAAGACGGATATTTCCATGTTCATCCGCAATCTCCCCAATGGCCGGGACACCAATGCTTTCTATACGGAGGATGCCAGCGGAAGCACTTCCCAGGCTGCAAACACTGTGGAGGCCATGGAGGCAGGGGCGCAGGTGTTTCTTATAGACGAGGACACCAGCGCCACCAACTTTATGATCCGTGACGAGCTGATGCAGAGGGTGGTCAGCCGGGATGTGGAGCCGATCATTCCTTTTATCGACAGGGTGCGGGAGCTTTATGAGGATTACGGGATTTCCACCATTCTGGTGGCGGGCAGCTGCGGCTCTTATTTTCATAAGGCGGACTGCATTATTCAGATGAATAAATATCAGCCTGTGGAGATCACTGCGCTGGCAAAAAGGGAGGCGGAGGGCTATCCCTATACCACGGGCAGGCTGGACAAGTCCGGGGAGCCGGACCTTAAGAGAATTGTCAAAAGGGATGCCGCCTTTGCAAAGGATGACCGTATCAAACTGCGCACAGACGGAACAGACGGTTTCTCCATCAACCGTGAGGAGGTTGACATGAGATATGTGGAGCAGCTGGTGGATCCCGAGCAGCTGACGTCACTGTCGTATATGATCAAATATATGAAGCTGCAGGTCTTTGACGGGAAGAAGACCCTGAAGGAGGCTGTGGAGAGCCTGTATACAAGGATAGGGAGCAGGGGATTTGACGCGTTCTTCGGCCCAGGGGGAGATGCCGCATGCGCAGGGGGGACAGATGGGTTTGCCAGCCGTGTGGGCGGAAGGCATGCCGGCGGTGCGGGGAGAGACGCAGCCCGTACAGGCGGGGAGGGCGGCGCGCTTCCCGGCAATCTCGCCATGCCCAGGCGCCAGGAGCTTTACGCGGCGCTGAACCGCTGCCGGGAGCTGATCAGGATAGAGGGAAATTGACGTGAAAGAGGGGGAATGCCCTTGCAAGGCGGAAAGGGAGGCGTAAGTTTGAAACTGTTGTTTATTATCGGCAATGGGGCTGTGGGAAAAATGACCGTAGGGCAGGAGCTGATGAAAAGAACCAGGCTTCGGCTGTTCCACAACCATATGAGCATAGAGCTGGTGCTGGAGGTGCTTGGAAGGTTTGATGCAAAGATGGTAAACGATGTGCGTGAGGCGGTATTCAAAAACTACGCGGCTTCCGACAATTACGGATTGATATTTACCTATATGTGGGCGTTTGATATGCAGGAGGACTGGGATTATATCGAACACGTAAAGGAGATATTTGCTCCCTATGGGACCGAATTTTATTATGTGGAGCTGATTGCCTCCCAGGAGGTAAGGCTTGCCCGCAATGAGACGGAAAACCGGCTGAAGAATAAGGCATCCAAGAGGGATATCCAGGTGTCCAGCAGCCGGCTGCTCCAAGAGGACGGACGTTACCGTCTGGTCAGCCGGGAGGGAGAGATCCCGTTTGAAAATTATTTCAGGCTGGACAATACGGAGATTTCCCCGGAAAGGGCGGCAGAGATTATTCAGGAGAGGTTTGGCTTTGAATAGGGAAAGACAGGCGTGAGCGGCAGAAGACGGTTTCAGACAGCAGAAAGCGGTTAGAATCAGGGGAGAAGACACAGGATATGGGGATGAAGATTTATTTATTCCGGCATGGAGAGACGGACTGGAACAAGGCGAGAAGGCTGCAGGGGCAGAGCGATATCCCCCTGAATGAATTTGGCAGGGAGCTGGCGGTGAAGACCGCGGAGGCGCTGAAGGAGGTTCGGTTTGATGCGGCGTTCAGCTCTCCCTTATGCCGCGCCTCGGAGACCGCGAGGATCATTCTGGCGGACAGGAAAACGCCTCTTATCCTGGATGACCGTCTGAAAGAGATCAACTTTGGGGAGTGCGAGGGGCAGGAATTTGCTGCCGCGAAAAAGGATGAGACACACCTGCTGTATGGCTTCTTCTGCAGACCGGAGCGTTACACCCCGCCCGCGGGCGCAGAGACTTTCCGGGAGGCGATGGACAGGGGCAGGGAGTTTCTGGAGGAGCAGATACTGCCCCTGGAGGGAAGGTGCGAAAACGTGCTGATTGTGGCGCATGGCGCCTTCAACAGGGCGCTGGTAAATCCTGTTCTGGGGATTCCGTTGGAGGACTTCTGGCATATCGGGCTGGCAAACTGTGCGGCGACCGTCCTTATGGTGGAAAACGGTGAGCTTACGGTGCTGGAGGAAAGCAGGGTATATTATGGAGAGCCGGTGAATGTGAGGCCGTGAATGAAAAGATCTTGAAGCGCTGTGTAACAGGAGCCGTTCCGGCAGGAACGGCTCCTGTTCGACTGATAAATCCTATATATTATATATCTTTTGAATCTGTTTTTTGGGGAAACAGTTCGGTTCTAAGCTTTTGTATCAAGTTGATGTTGTGATTCCGTTTAAACCAATAGAATAAGAAAAGGAAATAAAAGATGATTGTAAGCAGGAAAAAACGGACTACAGCCTCCCAGATGATGGCTGACCTCATCTCCTGCAGCCGTGCGCTGATGACTTCAACAGGTTCTTCGGCATATTCCCCTATGTCAAGACTTTTAATTTTGTACAGTGCAGGGAACCAGGAAAAAAGCAATGCCCATTGATATGCGTTAAGTATTGGCCTGATAATAGTCTTACGATATTTTGCTATTCCCTTTTTTAATATATCTAATTTTTGTTTCGTAAGCATCCCTCCCATAATACCATTGCGTTTTTTGGCTTCCTGGCATTTGTAGATATTTTTATGATGCCAGACAGCATTCGGTATTTAAAATCGTTCATACTAATATATGCAGTGAGGACCTAAATATAGTATCCGGGATATGTGAGTATATCATCTCTTATGCGTTCTATTTCCCTGTCGCTTTTGGTTTCGATTGTTTCCCAATAGCCTATATCTCCGTTGATTTCGACCTTGTGCTGTTTCTCGTACATAAATTCGCCGCTGCATATAAAGTCCATTTTAGAGGGGCTTGTCTGTACAAATTTATAAACCCAGAATAATTCTTTAACCCATTCCTGTACTGTAAATGCAGATATGGTTATTCCTGCGGCAGAAGTAATTATAGAAAGTGCCGGACCGACGCCGGGAAGCAAACCGCAGACAGAAGATATAATTGAAGCTGCAGTACCTGCCGGATAATGCCATGAATTTTGTCTGTACTGCTTGCTGTCGGTGTAACCATATAATTTTCTTTTGTATGTTTCGTTCGAAATGGTGACATCTTTAGACGTTAAATATTTAAAATCATCGCTGTCGTTTACGGTAGCAGGATTGTCCGCCTGAATGCCGTATGTACTTTCTGAGTTGATCTGCAGGAAATCTTTAATGTTATACTTTGAAGTATAGGGTTTTGACAGTAGATTATCATCTTCAAAACAGCTGTTGTAAGATACGGCTTGTCCACTTAGATCATAGTAGTAGATATCGCCGGTGCTTTTATGGAATACAGAAATTTGTTTTTTTACATCATTTACAAAATATTCCGCAATCCTTTTTTCGGGATGGTCTTCAATCCGTATTTCAGAGCTGTTATTTAGTGCAAAACGGTAAAACTGTATTATATTTTCTTCGTCTATAAAATTTTGGCTTACCCATGCATTTTTTGTCTCTGCTGCAGGGGCATTCTCATTTGCCATTGCGATATTTCCATTACTAATTATCATGATAAACGCTAAAATAATCCCCAAGATTTTTTTTGCCTTCATTGTTTGATCTCCTTTTTGTGTTATTTTGGAAAAGGTTCAAAATTATAGTTTTATGTGTGTTTTGACACAACCAATTCATTGGAATCTCCTCCTCTATTTGATTATTTGAATGTGATATGCTACAAAGAAAGTATACTACAGATCAAACCAAAATGCAATAGTATTATCTGAAAAAATATAATAAAACGCTGATTTAAGAGAAAATTTCTGTAAAATTAAGCTGAATTTAGACAAAATTATTCAGTTATAGCTCAGGGAAAATAAGGGGCTTATTACGTGTGATTTCCTTTACAAATTCTTTCGTTTTTTTTAACAGAAAAATCGGGATTTAGAACTTGCCATATGTTATGATAAATTTATCTTTGAAATGCATATGGTTGAATCGGAAGATGGGCTGAAGCAGGCTGTAAGAAACAGCAAATTTCGATGGCATTATGCGTGAAGGTATGGTATAATAAGCACGTCTTTATATCTGAAAAAATGGTCGAATGGCCATCTATTACTGATGAAGGATTGCAAGAGGTTGTATCAACCGGGAAGGAGTGAGTGCGATGGGATTTTCACAGTCTGACATTACAAGAGATGCCTGTATGCTGACCGGAAGGCTTGCTGAAAAAGGTTATGACTGGTGGTGGCATTCCTTTACGGGGAAAAGCAAAAAGACGGGCAGGGAGAAGTCTTTTTTTATCGAATTCTATCTGTGCAATCCAGGATTGCACTGCGGTCCAGGATTGCACTGCGGTCCAGGATTGCACTGCGGTCCTGAAAAAGGGGGAAGAAAGCCTGTTCTGGGGCAGCTGCCCGAGAATAAAAAGGCGGGGAAAGCTCCCTCGTATCTCATGGTCAAGGCGGGGACATGGGGAGAGGATGCGGCACAGCTGCACCGCTTCTTTGCATGGCAGGATGTGGCAATGGACTGGAAGGCGCCTTTTGCCCTTGCGGCGGAGGACTGCTATTTGTCGGAGACGGCGACAAAGGGACGGATTTCGCTGACGGAGGAGGATGCGGCGGCGCATCCGGAGTACATGTGCCAGGCGGGCAGGATGTCCTGGAACCTGAAGATCAGAAAGAAGATTCCGTTTAATGTGGGTTATGGTGCGGGAAAACTGCTGCGTGCCCTGCATGCCTTTGAGATGTACTGGCACGCGGAGGGTATGAAGACGGAGTACAGCGGGATCGTGCGCTGGAACGGGGAGGAGTATGAGGTGATCCCCGAAAAGAGTTACGGTTATGGGGATAAGAACTGGGGGACGGATTTTACCTCGCCGTGGGTGTGGCTGTCTTCCAGCCATCTGGTCAGCAGGTTTACGGGACACGCCTTGAAAAACAGTGCTTTTGACATTGGCGGCGGCAGACCCAGGATATTTGGGCTCCCTCTGAACCGTAAGCTTCTGGGCGCCTTTTATTACGAAGGGCAGGAGTATGAGTTTAATTTTTCCAAATTCTGGGACCTGGTCAGAACCAAGTTTGACTGCCGGGAGACAAAGGATGAGGTCATCTGGCGAGTGCGGCAGGAAAGCCGTACAGCCCTGATGCACACCGAGATCCGCTGCAGGAAGAAGGATATGCTGCTCATGAATTATGAGGCGCCGGACGGCAGCAGAAGGCATAGAAGGCTCTGGAACGGCGGTACGGGTACAGGGCGCATCCGCCTGTATAAAAAAGAGGGAATTTATCGGACTCTGGTGGATGATGTGTATGTGAAAAATGCGGGCTGCGAGTACGGGGAGTACTGTGATTAAGCCATAAATCTCCGTTCCGCCGGGAGGACAGTGCTGCCGCAGGCGGCGTGATGGGAAGTAAAAGGTTTTGTTGAAGATTCATGGATGGCGGCGAGGATATGCGGTTATGACGGAAATTTTTGACACCCATGCCCACTATGACGATGAGGCATTTGACGGGGACAGGGAGGAGCTTTTGGAAAGCCTGCCCCGAAACGGTATCACAAAGGTGGTGAATGTGGGGGCAAGCCTTGCGTCCTGCAGGCGGACCATAGAGCTGATGGAGCGTTATGGCTTTATTTACGGTGCTGTTGGGATACATCCCAACGAGACGGCGGGGCTTACGGAGGAGGATCTTGCCTGGCTGGAGCAGCAGTGCCTGTTGGATAAGTGCGTTGCCGTTGGGGAGATCGGTCTGGACTATTATTGGGATGAGCCGGAGAGGGATGTCCAGAAGGTATGGTTTGTACGGCAGCTGGATATGGCGCGGAAGCTGGAGCTTCCGGTAATCATCCATTCCAGGGACGCGGCCAGGGATACGGCAGATCTGATGACAGCGGAGAAGGCAGGAGAGATCGGAGGCGTCATCCATTGTTATTCTTATACAAAGGAAACTGCCAGGACATTTCTGGACATGGGCTTTTTCATCGGGATCGGCGGAGTGCTGACCTTTAACAACGCCAGGAAGCTGAAAGAGGCTGTGGAGTACATTCCCATGGACAGGATCGTGCTGGAGACGGACTGCCCCTATCTGGCGCCGGCTCCAAACCGCGGCAAGAGGAACAGTTCCCTGAACATCCCTTTTGTGGTCACGGCAATGGCACAGATCAAGGGGATCAGCGAGGAGGAGGTCCGCATCACCGCGTGGGAGAATGCCCACAGGCTGTACAGGATGGTACTCTGACGATTTGCAACAGTCCAGCCAGGTTGCTGAATAGTTACGACGATTTCGCTGATTGTGTGTTGATATTTGGAATCAGCAGTGTTAAAATTAACCTGGAAGGCTGGAATTTGGAGGCTTTTGTGAATATTCATAATTCCTTTTCGGAGTTGTGTTATGATTAAAAAAGGCGGATTGTGGATGCGTAATAAAAATCAGGGTCTGGGGAATGGGACATATGCTTGCGCTTGTAAAACCAGGGTATGAAGATCTTGCTTTTCGGCAGGAATTGTTGGCAGATAAAGAGACCATGTCATATAATGCAAAATGGGGCGGTACAATAGACTTTTCTCTAAAGCGTTGGAAAGAATGGTATGGGGAATGGGTTTTATATCCGGACAGAAAGTATTATCGGTATTTGTATTCTGCGGTGTACAATGCTTTTGTAGGTGAAATTGCCTATCACTTTGATAATGAATATGAATGTTACATTTGTGATGTTATAGTCAAGAGCTGTTACAGAGGAAAGGGATTTGGCAGGATTGGATTAATGCTGCTGCTTGATGCGGCGAAAGAGCAGGGTATTACTGTTATCTATGATAATATTGCGGTTGACAATACCGCGGTCCGGCTTTTTGAACAATGCGGTTTTAGAGAGATATGGAGAAATGAAGATTTTATCATGTTGGAAAGGATTCTGTAACTTTTAAGTTTGCAGGGCAGTTAAAGGAACCACTTTTTTGAAAGGAGAGAAATAAAATGTGTAAATGGAATCTGGGAAAAAAGATGTTTGGGGTACTGGCGGCAGTAATGGTGTTTTCTGTCAGCACAGTGAATGCATCCGCAATGTGCCATAAGGGCGGCCATCACGGCAGGCAAACATGCATTAATTACGTGGATGCGGACGGGAACGGGATCTGCGATAACTGCGGTTCCCTGAGGGCGAACTGCTATGGATATGCAGGCTGCACCAATTATGTGGATGCGGACGGGAACGGGATCTGCGATAACTGCGGTTCTTTGAGGGCGAACTGTCATGGATATGCAGGCTGCATCAATTATGTGGATGCGGACGGGAACGGGATCTGCGATAACTGCGGTTCTTTGAGGGCGAACTGTCATGGATATACAGGCTGCATCAATTATGTGGATGCGGACGGGAACGGGATCTGCGACACCTGTGGTTCCCTGAGGGGAAATTGCCATGGATATGCAGGCTGCACTAATTACGTGGATGCGGACGGGAACGGAATCTGCGATACCTGTGGTTTATTGAGGGCGAACTGCCATGGATATGCAGATTGTACCAATTATGTGGATGCGGATGGAAACGGGATCTGCGATAACTGCGGCGCAACAAGGGTGAAATGCCAGGAGTATACAGGCTGCGCATGTTATGTGGATGTAGATGGAAACGGGGTCTGCGACACCTGCGGAGCATTGAGAGTAAAATGTCATGAGTATGCAGGCTGTATCT
Organism: uncultured Lachnospiraceae bacterium; assembly: GCA_948470905.1. Lineage (GTDB taxonomy): Bacteria > Bacillota > Clostridia > Lachnospirales > Lachnospiraceae > Acetatifactor. Next base: position 14,437 of record CAOKQK010000006.1, read on the forward strand.
GTTATGTGGATGCGGACGGTAATGGAGTCTGCGACATTTGTGGATCGTTGAGGGTAAAATGCCATTTGGATACAGAGTGTACCCGTTACGCCGATGCGGACGGAAACGGGATCTGCGATAACTGTGGATTATTCAGGGCGAACTGTCATGGGTATGCAGAGTGCAGTCAATATGTGGATGCGGACGGAAACGGAATCTGCGACACCTGCGGATCATGGAAGGCGAACTGCCATGGATATGCGGTGTATGGCAGGGAGACAGGCAGCAGTACCACTTATGAAAAAACCACACCTGTGTACAGACAGGGCTATGGTTCACGCTGGGGCTGTCATAGTCATCATTAATTCCTGCGGGTAATGAGCAAGGCCCGCGAAGTTTACTTCTCTGGGGTCTTGGCGAATGCCGCGGGGGTTATGTGTATCAATATAACGGGTTGGTTCGGTTTACTTTGAAAGAGGTGACAAGCTATGGCAATTATTGACGTTATTCGATTTGACGGTTTAAGAAGCCGTGATTGGCTGATTTACAAGTTTTATTCTGATAATCTGGTCACAGGCTCACAGCTGATCGTGCAGGAGGGGCAGGCGGCAATTTTTGTAAAAGGAGGTATAGTCTGCGATGTGTTTGCTCCCGGTACATATGACCTGGAGACGGCGAACCTTCCGCTGCTCAATACAATCGTGAACCTTCCCTTCGGAGGGAGGACACCTTTCAGTGCGGAGATTTATTTTGTAAATACTACCACAAAGCTTGACCTGTACTGGGGGACGTCGGATCCGATCCAGCTGATAGACCCCAAATATTATGTTAAACTGCGTATCCGTGCTTATGGTCAGATGGGTTTGAGGCTGATGGATTATACTGCCTTCTTCAAGGAGCTGATTGGAGGGATGCAGCAGGCTGATCTTGTGAAATATGATAAGATCAAGGAGTTTTACAGGGGCGTTCTGGTCATTAAGGTGAAGTCCATTATCGCCGAGACGATCCTGTCGGAAAAGATATCTGCCCTGGAGATCGTGTCCAAGCTGGATGACTTATCAAGGAAGGTTAGAGAAGAAATTTGTCCGGAGTTTGAGAAGTATGGTTTCGCCATAACAAATTTTTATATTCAGTCCATTAATTTCCCGGACGAGGATTTTGCGAAGATAAATAAGATACTGGAGGACAAAGCGGCGTTTGAAATCATGGGAGACGGACGCTATGCTACAAAGCGTTCCTTTGATGTGTATGAGGGCGCAGCAAAGAATACGAACGGTACGGCGGGGGTGCTGGCAGCCGGCGGTCTGGGCATGGGCGCGGCTGTCAATATGGGGCAGGCCATGAAGGATGTTGTCAGCAAGCCGTCGGACAGTGTCTCCGCCAGCGAGACTAAAGAGTGCCCGTCCTGCCATAAGATGATCACGGCGTCCGCAAAGTTCTGTCCGGAATGCGGATTTAACTGCACGCCGCCCGTATGTGTATGTGGACAAAAGATCCAGCCGGGAAGCAAATTCTGCTCCGAATGCGGGAGAAGGGTGAGCAGCGAATAAAAGCTAGTACTGCGTTGCGCATATAACGGTGAATATCAGCGCTGAATATTTGTGCCAGGGCAAGGCGGAAGAAGGAAGCGATGTGGCTCCATCGCTGACTGATGACAACGCAGCACTGGTGCAAATAGGCGGTGCTGAATTCACTGTTAATTGCGCAACACAGTACTAAAGGCAGTCAGTAACTTTAAACAGTCTCGGAGCGGAATACGCCCCGGAAGAAAATTACAGCTGCGCTCCTGGCAGATGAAATTTTCTTCCAGACCAGGGGGCGTCGTAGTGTAGAGGCGGAACTTTAAATAGGAGGAATTGTGATATGAGTCAAAATGTTTGTCCGCAGTGCGGGGCACCCATTGACCCTGGTGCTGCAGAATGTAAGTTTTGTGGAGAAAAGCTTGCACAGCAGCAGGTCCGCCAGCAATATAACCAGCAGGCACAGCCCCAGACGAATCAGCAGTTTAACCGGGCTCCTCAGCCGCAGGCCAATCAGCAATATAATCAGCAGGCAGCTCAGCAGCGTCCTGTCCAGCCGCAGACAGTCTATGTTCAGCAGCCGGTGCCACAGCCGGTTTACGCCACGGCAATCAATCCGGCATGGCCTGTCAAGAGCAAGATTGCGGCAGGGCTTTTGGCAATCCTGCTCGGCGGTTTCGGCATCCATAAGTTTTATCTGGGAAAGGTCGGCATGGGGATTTTATATCTGATTTTTTGTTGGACCTACATTCCTGCGCTTGTAGGCTTTGTGGAGGGTATTATATACCTTTGCTCCAACGATGAGAATTTCCAGTTGAAGCATCATGTCAGGATTGGGTAGCGGAATGGTCAAGTATGTGAGAAGGCTGTATTGGATTGTGATGTCCGGTTTATTTCTCTTACTGTTGTACAGAGAGTACCGGATCAGCAGGCTGCAGAGCTATGAAGTGGAATAACGGTCGTTCCCGCGGGAAATGAGCCGGAGCCTGCAGGGGGGCGAATGTCGCAAGGGGCACAGTGCCCTAAAGGACATGGTTATACGTCCCATGGAGTATTCGGTCGGCTGCGCTGCAGGATGATGTCCTGTCAGCCAGAGCGTTGGCTTTGGGGAAAATGGTAGTAATAGACAGGATAGTGAAAGGGTGTCTGCTTTGGGGCGGCACCCTTTTCTATAATACAGTGTGTCCAGCAAAGCTGGACTACACTGGAGCGTGTTTGAAAAATGTCCCAGCTCTCGTATGGAAGCTTGCTGCAGAGTCGCATAGCGGGCTGTGCGGCGGGGCGGGAAGATGTGGCTTCCTCTGCTCGGCGGCTTGGGAGTTATGGAAAGCAAGGATCTAAACCAGGGAGGTATCAGCATGAGAAAACTAATAAATGGAAAAGGCATTGACCTGGGTGTGTGCTATTACCCAGAGCATTGGGAGGAAAGCTTATGGGCGGAGGATCTGGACCGAATGCTGGAGGCAGGGCTTGGCACAGTACGCATTGGGGAGTTTGCCTGGAGCCTGATTGAGCCGAGAGAAGGTGAATATACCTATGATTTTTTTGACCGGTTCCTGGAGCTTGCCCTGGAAAAGGGAATGCGGGTGATCTTCTGCACCCCTACAGCGACTCCGCCCGCATGGCTGACGGAAAAATATCCGGAAGTACTGAATGCGGATATGGAAGGCAACCTGATCCGCCACGGTTCCCGGAGACACTATAATTACAATTCTTCTGTGTATCAGAGGCTTTGCTGCAATATTGTGGAGAAGTCCGCCTCCCATTACGCAAAGCATCCCGCCGTTGTGGGCTGGCAGCTGGACAATGAGTTTAACTGTGAGAGGGATACCTTTTATTCCGAAAGCGACACAGAGGCGTTCCGGTGCTTCCTGCAGGAGAAATATGGTACATTGGATGAGCTGAACCGGGCGTGGGGAACAGTATTCTGGAACCAGACCTACACAGAATGGACAGAAATCTATGTCCCCAGGAAGACCAACACGAATTCCAACAACCCCCATCAGATGCTGGACTATTACAGGTTTATTTCAGACAGCGTGTGCCGTTTTGCCAAGATGCAGGCAGATATTATACGCAAATATGCCAAGGAGGGGGATTTCATCACCCACAACGGCATGTTTGCAAACATAGATTATCAGCGCCTTGGGCGGGAGAGCCTGGACGTGTTGATGTATGATTCCTATCCGGACTTTGGTTATGAGTTGGACACTTACAGTCCTGCGGACATCATGAGGGACAGGAAGTGGAGCCGCAATTTGTCTGAGGTCAGGGCGGTGTCGCCAAATTTTGGCATTATGGAGCAGCAGAGCGGCGCTAACGGCTGGAACACCCGCATGGAGGCGCCAACGCCGCGCCCGGGGCAGATAACACTTTGGACGATACAGAGTATTGCCCATGGTGCGGATTTTGTCAGTTATTTCCGTTGGCGAACAGCTCGGTTCGGCACGGAGATGTATTGGCATGGGATTCTGGATTATTCCGGCAGGGAAAACAGAAGGCTGCGGGAAGTAAGGGAAATATCGCGTAAAATTGCGGCAATGCAGGAAATTTCGGGCTCAAAATATGATGCGAAAGTAGGGATTGTCAAAGATTATGACAATATTTGGGACAGCCAGCTGGACAGGTGGCACGGGAGAGTGGAGCATTTCAGCCAGAAGAACCTGTTTGAGGCCATGGAGCTTTTGCATGTGCCCTTTGATTTTGTCTATCTGGAAAATCATGTTACGCTGGAGAGCCTGAGGCAGTATGAGGTGCTGTTTTATCCCCACGGGGTGATTTTGGACAGGGAGCGGACTGCGCTTCTGGAGGAATATGTGGCAGCGGGCGGGAAGCTTGTCATGGGCTGCCGTACCGGCTATAAGGATATGGACGGGCACTGTGTTGCAGATTTTCTGCCGGGGCTGGCGGCAAAGCTGTCCGGGACGGATGTGCAGGAATATACCTTCGTCCCGCCGGACGAAGGCAGGGTCATGGCAGATTGGGATGGTGTGGCGATAGAAGCAGCAGTTTTTAACGATCTGCTCGCTCCTGTGGGAGAGAATGCGGAAGTGCTTGCAAGATATACCTCCAGTTATTATGCCGGGACGCCTGCGCTGGTCCGTAATCGCTTTGGAAAAGGGGAAGCCTATTATTTCGGCGGCGCCTTTGCGCTGGATACTGCCAAGGTTTTCCTGGATAAGCTGGGTGTGGCAGACCCCTGGGGGGATGTGATTTCCCTGCCGGAGAGCTGTGAGATTGCCGTGCGCAGGGGAGCGGAAGCCACATATTTGTTTGTGCTGAATTATCTTGCCCAGCCCGCGCAGCTGCTTCTGAAAAGGGCGGTTAAGAATCTGTGGACTGCAGCAGAAGAAACTGGTGAGGTGGTTTTGGAGGGGTATGGGGTGAAGGTGTATGTATTATAAGACAGGCTCTCGGAATCATGAGCTTACCGGCCAAAGCGCAACAGTCGGCTGAACATTGAAAAGTAAAATATTGTCCAGAACGGAACAGTTGGAAAGAAATTTGAGAAAAGGGCGTAACTGCTGCTGCCACTCTTTCCGTGAGGACGGGGCTGATTACGGAGGATGCCCCTCCCCAAAAGAGGCTTATTTTGGTTTCAAGGTTCATGCCCTGATTACCCTGGAAGGGTATATCACAGCATTTGAGATCACCCCGGTCTCAGTGGATGACCGGGAAGGACTCCGGGAACTTGCAGAAAACCACTTTGGCCGGGTAGTCCTTGGAGATAAAAGATATACTGGAGAGGTCCTTTGGGATGACATGCGCCGGAAGGGATATGTCTGATGTCACTGAAGCCTGGTCTTTTTGGCAAAGTATGCAGTTAAAAACAGTCTTGGCTTTTTCATGAGGGAGGTAAAATATTCATGGGAGTTGGTGCAGGTCACAGGGAACTGTGCTGCGGTCAGGCAGGCACGTAGATACAGCTCCCTGTGAATTCTGATAAATTTTTTATCTTCCCGTCTTGTGTTCATCCAGATACAGCTGTACCCGGTTCTGCACCAGCGTAATGACCTCCTCCATGCTCTTGGACCCGTCGAAATAGTAAGCCGTCTCCTCCTGGATGATGGCGAGCAGAGGCTTTGTCCTGTAGGGAAGGGTCTTGGCTTCCGCTAAAAGCCGACGGATCTCATCAGCCTGCTCCTCCGTAAACTCCTGACCAAATCTATTGTTTGCGGGCACTTGATACACTACTCCGTTGTGTTCTACCTCGGTAGTAGCATGGGAGGCTTCTAGTTCGTTTTGTATCAGTTTTTCAAAAGCATTCCTGTTGACAGGGAATATGTTGTCCTGGTAATTTATCATGGACTGTGCTTCTTCTTCCAGCAGGAAAGAAATAAGCTCCCAGGCACCCTCCAGGTGCCTGGACTCGGCGTTAATCCCCATTGCAATGCCTATATTTAAGTTGGACTCCGGAAAACATCCATCGTCGAAAAAGAACCCCAGGCCGACCCGGTTCTTTGTTTCCAGCGCTTTTGGCGGGTCAATGGAATATAAGGACACACACAAGCGTACTTCCGCGATTGCAGGGTATTGGGTCCTTTTGTCGACAGCATAGCGTTTTGCAGCATGGAGCATCTTGGAAAACAGTTCCCCGCTGAAGTCGCAGGTTCCGTTATCCCAGTCCACCATTCCCCACAGGTTTTCGGAACCCCGCAAGAAGTAATTCAAGATCCCCGCCCCGTCAGCCCCTGACATGAAAACTCTGTCTCCCTGGAACTCCAGCATGGAATTCACAAGGGTTTCTATGGTCAGCTCCTCCCGGCCGTTCAGAATTTCCTTGGATAACGTATAGCTCCAGGGAGACATATTGGGCACGATCCCATAAATTTTACCGCCATCCCTCCAGGCGTCAAATGCCGCTTGGAAGTAGTCATCTTCCTGGACGCCGGAAGCCTCCATCAGGGGCGCCAGATCCGCGAAGATGCCTTTTTCCATCAGCCCGGAGACATCGCTGTCCACTGCGTTGGAACAGATGATATCCGCCCCCTTGCCCGATGCAAGCTTTAAATTGGTTTCTGAAAGGAAATCGCTGTCGCTGACTCCCTCCCCAGGCTCCTCAAGGACCGCATGATAGGTGCCGTTTGACTGGTTAAAAAGTGCAAGCTGCCTTTTCAGCCAGTTGTCGCACTTTCCCCTGACAACAATCAACTCTTTCTTGCCGGTGACGTCCACCCGTTCCAGTTGTTCGGTTTTGCCTGAACTCCACAGGATGCCCACTTGGTCGCTATCGAAATGGAAATCGGCGGGGCGGTCCCCTGTCCTGTCAATGGAGTAAAGGGTTCCTGCAAAAGGCAGTTTCAGCTCCATTGTTCCTTTCTTCAGATCCATCTGCCAGAAGCCTTCATCGTCGAGTATCATCAGTTTTTTGCCCCAGGCTCCTATGTATGCTGTTCCGCCTCGTTTGAATGCTTTGGCTATCTGAGTGATCTCCCCGGTGTCTGGGTCAAGTTCCCAAAGGCTGTCCCTGTTTGTCAGCAGGATGATGCCGCCGCCCTCCAGGCTGCAGATATCTGTGATCACATCTTCCATACTGCTTTTGTAAAGCAGCTTTCCGTCCCCGTCCAGCCTGGTGATTCCTGATGGACCCGCGATATAGCATTGGCCCTTTTCATCCAGGTACCAGCCCCTGGTACGGTATTCCCTGGAGACGCCGCTCATGAACAGTGTCTTATTCCCGTCCATGGAACGAATGTACACATCCATCCCGCTGCCGGTTCCCCCGGTCGCAGACATCTCGGCCAGAATGCTTACAGGCTGTCCCTGGTAGTATTGCTGTCCCAGCAGGAACTGATCTTCTCCCAATTCTTTCAGCTGACTGCTCTCTACCAAAATTTCATAGTATTGAGGCTCCTCGTCTGACTTGGCGCAGGCGGCAAGTAAAAGGAGGAAATAGATTAATGCGGACAGAAAGTAGGATTTTTTCATAAATGGTGTTCTCCATGTACTGCATAACTTTACCAAAAGTAACGCTCATCACAGACAGTACAGTATGACATCACACTGCCGTTTTCAAAATATATTTGCTCATAGTCGTGAGGCTCGTAGGTGGCGTCGTAATCTATCGATATTTCACTCTCGCAGACTGAACAGTAATATGTATATTTACGTTCAACATAGTGATCTTCCCCCCAACTAACTGCTTCCAAAATTTCAGTAAATACTGCAATTTGTCCTGTATGTGCGCATGTATTTGAAGCTTTCGCTTCCGCCGCCTGCGCTGTCGCCGCAATGCCTGTTATTCCCAATCCTGCCGCCAGTACTAATGCCATAAGTTTAGCTTTCATAGTCTTTACCTCCAAATGTTATTGTGTAATATGCACATGCTTTTGATGATATTTGCTTTTATTATTTCCTGCATCATCTTCCCGCCCTCCCCATGGCAGTGCCCGCAGCCTCCCTGCCGTCCCTTTTTATTGTTTCTTCTGTCCCATATGACATCCTACTTTTTTGTGTTGATGTTTTGCAATAATTCTTGGAAATGCTCCATTATTATATACCTGTAAACAATTATAAACTGTAAAAGTAGTAAAGTCAAGCGCTTTTTCGCAGCTGCTGTCTTCTAAATTTGAATGCTGGATTGAAATGAAGCTGGATTGAAATTGTTACCGCCCTGCAGAACAAAAAACAGTTGCGTGTCCTTTCATAAAGTTATACTATTATATGTAAGACGGTCAGGGGCAGAGTCTCAGGACCGCGCAGTCAAAATAGATACATAAAAAATTATGGTGAAAGGAAGAAAAAGATGAAAGTTTACACATGTTTCCCGGAGGGGAAGGCGAAAGCGCTGACAATGAGCTATGACGACGGCAAGATCCAGGACGAGAGGCTGATCCAGATCTTCGACAAGAATGGCATCAAGGGGACTTTCAATATCAATTATGGGCTCATGGAGAGGGAACAGGATCCGCCCCGCATTGCCAGGGCAAGGGTCAGGGAGCTTTACAGGAATCATGAGGTGGCTACCCATTGCATGACCCACCCCACCATTTCCCGCTGTCCGCTGGTGGAGGTGGCGCAGGAGATCCTGGATGACAGGAAGGGCCTGGAGGAGCTGACCGGCGGGCTGGTGCGGGGGCACGCTTATCCCAACGGTTCTTACAGCGAGGAGATCAAGCAGCTGTTCAGGCAGCTTGGGATCGCCTATGGGCGTGTGGTGGAGGCAGTTGCCAACTATGAGCTGCCCAAGGATCCGCTGGAGTGGCACCCCACCTGTCATCATAATGATCCGGAGCTGATGAAGAAGGCGGAGTTCTTTGCCAATTTCAAGAAGAAGCAGTATCTGAAGCTGATGTATGTCTGGGGGCACAGCTACGAGTTCGACAGCAGGGACAACTGGAACGTGATCGAGGAGTTCTGTGAGTACATGGGCGGCAGGGATGATATATGGTATGCTACCAACATTGAGATCATCGACTATATGGAGGCGGCAAAGAGGCTGAAATTCTCCGGCAACAATGAGATGGTCTACAATCCCAGCGCGGCAAGCGTCTGGCTCAACGTGGATGACGGCAAGTATGTGGAAGTCAGGGGCGGGGCGACTGTGAACTTAAATGACTGACGGTAATGGTTCTGTGACCTGATGGAACTGCTGCAGCGGATAACTGTCTGGTCATGGGAAAGAGAATTATGGGCGGAAACAGGTTGTTCATGAATGGCGGCATCTGACAGATTATGGTAATAAACAAGTCTGAGAAAGCCGGATAGCGGCAATAAAGGATGTGGGCGTGGATCGCAGGCTGCGGAAAGGTATGGTGTATATGCAGAAATATATAATGGCATTGGATCAGGGGACTACGAGTTCAAGGTGTATTTTGTTTGACAGATCCGGGAATATCTGCTCTATGGCGCAGAAGGAATTCACGCAGATTTATCCCAGACCCGGCTGGGTGGAGCACAATCCCATGGAAATCTGGTCGTCGCAGCTGGCAGTGGCCATCGAGAGCATGGCGATGGTGGGGGCGCAGGCCCGGCAGATTGCGGCGATCGGCATCACGAACCAGAGGGAGACTACCATCCTCTGGGATAAGAATACGGGGGAACCGATCTATAATGCCATTGTATGGCAGTGCCGCCGCACGGCGGATATGATAGAGGAGCTGAAAAAGGACGGCTTTGACCGGGTGATCCGTGACAGGACGGGGCTGATCCCTGACGCGTATTTCAGTGCCTCCAAGATTGCTTGGATCCTGCGGAATGTGCCGGGGGCAATGGAGAAGGCGCAGGCGGGCGATCTACTGTTCGGGACAGTGGACACCTGGCTGATCTGGAACCTTACCAAGGGCGCGGTACATGTGACGGACTATACCAACGCTTCCCGGACCATGCTCTATGACATCCACAGGCTGGAGTGGGATCAGGAGATCATGGAGAGGCTGGGGATCCCGGCTTCCCTTCTGCCAGCGGTGTGCCCTTCCAGCCATGTGTTCGGGCATACGGACGCCAGTCTGTTCGGCGGGGAGATCCCCATTGCGGGCGCCGCAGGGGATCAGCAGGCGGCGCTGTTCGGGCAGTGCTGCTTTGAACAGGGCGAGGTGAAGAATACCTATGGCACAGGGTGCTTTCTGCTGATGAATACGGGGGACAGGGCCATCACGTCCGAGTCCGGGCTTCTGACCACCATTGCCGCAGGCACGGGGGGAAAGCCGGAGTACGCGCTGGAGGGCAGCGTGTTCGTGGCAGGGGCGGGGGTGCAGTGGCTGCGCGACAGCATGCGCATGCTGCGCAGCGCCGCCCAGTCACAGGAATACTGCCAGGCGGTGGAGGACACGGCGGATGTCTACGTGGTCCCGGCATTTGCGGGCATGGGGGCGCCGTATTGGAACCAATATGCCAGAGGAACGGTGGTGGGCCTGACCAGGGGCTGTACCAAGGAGCATTTCATCCGGGCGACACTGGAGGCCATCGCCTACCAGACGGCGGATGTGCTCCGGGCAATGGAGCAGGACAGCGGCATCCGCTTAAAGAGCCTGAAGGTGGACGGCGGAGCCAGCGCCAATGACTTCCTGATGCAGTTCCAGGCGGATATCGTGGATACCAGGGTGGAGAGGCCTGAATGTATTGAGACTACGGCGCTGGGCGCGGCGTACCTGGCAGGGCTGGCTGTAGGTTATTGGAAGGACAGGGAGGAAATCCGGGAGAACTGGCAGCTTGGCAGGGCCTTCGATGCCGGCATGGAGGCGGATAAGCGGACGAGGCTTCTGAAAGGCTGGAAAAGGGCGGTGAAATGTGCGCTTGTCTGGGCGGAAGATGAAGTCAGTGGGGACTCGGAAGAGTGATGGGGGCCGTTTATGAAGATTACCAATCTGCGGATTCAGAATTTTAAATCCATTCATGATATGTCTATCCCTGACATTGAGGACGCCCTGATCCTGGTGGGGCAGAACAATACCGGCAAGACCACCGTCCTGGACGCCATCCGGGCGGTGGGCGGGGAATACAGGATAGAGCCGGAGGATTTCGGGGAGGCAGGGGCGAAGATCAAGATCCGGGTAACGCTGTCCTTTACGGAGGAAGACCTTGACCTGCTGCGGCGCAGAGGGGTAGTGAGCCAGTATCGGAAAAAGGAAGCGTGGCTTAGGGATTTTTGTGAAAAGCTGCCATCCTTTGGGGACGGCGCGCTCACCTTTACCATGACGGCAAACAGAGACGGGCGTATCCGCTATTTGGACGGCGTCAACAAAAATAATCTTTATATTCTGGAAGTGTTTCCCAAAATTTATCATGTGGATACGGAGCGCAGGGTGGAGCAGCTGCAGAGTGACCTTCTGCTGCTCCAGGAAGACGAGATTCTGAAACGCATGCGTTCCGGCTGCTGTATGTTCAATCAGGCCAGGGACTGCAGCTATTGTTTCAGCTGCATCGGACTGATTGAACAGAAGCGTCCGGCACAGCTGGATGCGTTTGAGACCTCCAAGCTGCTGGATTATAAGCTGTACCAGCTGAATCTGGACGCCTTTGCCAGAAGGGTGAACGACTGCTTTCACAAGAACGGCGGCAGGGAGAGTATTTTGTACTCCATGAACCGGGATGTGGAGAAAATCCTGGAGGTTACTACCGAAATACGCCACCCGGCCCAGAATGTGCCCCGCCCGATCTCCCATATGGGAAAGGGTATGCGCTCCATTTACCTGTTCTCCCTTTTGGAGGCGTATACGCAGGTAGAAGAAAATCTTCCCAGCATCATTATGATTGAAGACCCGGAAATCTTCCTGCATCCCAGCCTGCAAAAGGTGTGCGGCACAATCCTTTACCGGGTGTCCGCCAAAAATCAGGTGATCTTTACCACGCATTCTCCTAACCTGCTTCCCAATTTCAACAGCAGGCAGATCCGGCAGGTGGTTCTGCGGGAAGACGGCTCCAGCGATATCCGCAGAAAGACAGACATCAGCGCGATCCTGGATGACCTGGGATATACGGCGGGAGACCTGATGAATGTAAACTTTGTGTTCATTGTGGAAGGTAAGCAGGATAAGTCCCGTCTGCCGCTGCTGCTTCGGAAGTATTATGCGGAGACCACGGACAGCGAAGGCAATCTGTCCCGCATTGCCATCATCACCACCAACAGCTGTACCAATATCAAGACCTATGCAAATTTAAAATATATGAACCAGATCTATCTTAAGGATCAGTTCCTGATGGTGCGGGACAGCGACGGCAAGGATCCGCATGTTCTGGAGAAGCAGCTATGCCTCTATTATGAGGAGCGGAACCAGGAGGACATGGATAAGCTGCCCAGAGTCCGCCCGGAGAATGTGCTGATCCTGAAATATTATTCCTTTGAGAATTATTTCCTGAATCCGGCGGTCATGGCGAAGCTTGGCGTTGTGGAATCGGAAGACGCCTTTTACGAGATCTTCCTGGAAAAATGGAAGGAATATCTGCACCGCATAAAGAGCGGCCGCCATCTGACGGAAGTGCTGGGCCATGACCTGGAAACTGCGGAGGATGTCCGCCGGCACATGGAGGAAATCCGCATATACATGCGAGGGCATAATCTCTTTGATATTTTTTATGGAAAATACAGGGATCGGGAGCGGGAGATCCTGGAGCGATATATGGAAATTGCCCCCAGGGAGGATTTTCAGGATATTTTTGCGGCGCTGGAGCGGTTCCCTTATTTTGAGAGCAGAAGGGTGTAAGGAACTGCTGCCATATTTTACGTAATGGGGAAACTCTCGTGAGTAATGTATTGTAAGCCCGGTCGGAACGTGCTATACTGAATTGTAATTACAATTTGCAAAGCAAAGCGGTCTTTTGGAGGAGAAATACAATGTTGGTTCAAAAATATAAGGATATGCTGTCCGGGAAATCCGTTATCCGCCAGCTTTCGGAATTTGCCGCCCAGAGGGGGCAGGAGATTGGCTATGAGAATGTGTTTGACTACAGCCTGGGGAATCCGTCGGTGCCTGCGCCGGAGGAATTTACGGAGGTTATGATCCGTATGCTTAAGGAAAGGGAGCCCAGGGAGCTTCATGGCTACAGTCCCAATCCGGGCATTGCCCATGTCAGGGACGCGGTTGCGGCTTCCCTGGAAAAGAGGTTTGGGATCCCCTACCGCAGGGAGCATATTTTCATGGCTTCCGGGGCTGCGGGCGCGCTGGCCCATGCCTTCCGGCTGGTGACGGAGCCGGGGGACGAGATACTGACCTTTGCACCGTTCTTTCCGGAGTATCACCCTTATGTAGATCTCACGGGGGCGGTGCTGAAGGTGGTGCCGCCGGACTGTGAGGCTTTTCAGATCAATTTTAACAGATTTGAGGAAATGCTGACGCCGAAGGTGATGGCGGTGCTGGTCAACACGCCCAACAATCCTTCGGGGGTGGTGTATTCGGAGGAGACGCTGCAGCGGCTGGGAGAGATCCTGAGGGAGAAATCCGCAGAATACGGGCATACGATCTATCTGATTTCCGATGAGCCATATCGGGAGATTGTTTTTGACGGGGCGGAGGCTCCCTGCGTCTCCAGATTTTACAACAATACCATCATGTGTTATTCCTTCTCCAAATCCCTGTCCCTGCCGGGGGAGAGGATCGGGTATGTGGCGGTCCATCCGGAGTGTGACGGGGCGGAGTACATGGTTCCCATGTGCGTGCAGATTTCCAGGGGCACCGGGCACAATTGCCCGCCCTCCATTATCCAGCTGGCGGTTGCCCAGGTACTGGACCTGACTTCGGATACCAGTGTGTATGAGACAAACCGCAGCCTCCTCTATAATGAGCTGACAGATCTCGGCTTTACCTGTGTGAAGCCGGGGGGGACTTTTTATATCTTTCCCAGGGCGCTGGAGGAGGATGCAAATGTTTTCTGCAAAAAGGCACTGAAATATGACCTGGTGCTGGTGCCGGGGGATACCTTCGGGGCGCCCGGCTTTTTCCGCATGGCATATTGTATCGACACGGAGAAGGTGGAGCGGTCCCTGCCTGCGCTGCGCAGGTTTGTGGAAGAAGAGTATAAGGGGAGAGATTGACATGTATCAGGCTGGGCTTATTTTGGAGGGCGGCGGCATGAAAGGGCTTTACACCGCCGGCGTCCTGGATTTTTTTCTTGATAAGGGGATCCTTTTTTCCAGCGTGTACGGCGTATCCGCCGGGGCGTGCAGCATGTGCAGCTACCTGTCTGGGCAGAGGGGGCGTACGCTTGCGGTAAACACGGACTATCTGGACAGAAAGGATTACTGCAGTCTGGACAGCCTTTTAAGGACGGGAGATCTGTTTAACGCAGAGATGCTGTACCACCGGATCCCGGAGGAGCTGAACCCCTATGATTTTGAGGCGTTTGACCGATACAAGGGCAGGGCGTTCAGCGTTGCCACCAATATAGAGACGGGGAAGCCGCAGTATTTCCGTATCCGTGATATGAAAAAGGACATCGAGAAGATCCGTGCGTCCGCGTCCCTGCCGCTGGTTTCGAGGAATGTAAAGATTGACGGCGGGCTGTACCTGGACGGCGGCATCAGCGACGCCATACCCCTGCAGCGCTCAATCCTGGACGGGAACCGTAAGAATGTGGTGATCATGACCAAGGAGGTGGGGTATGTCCGCCAGCCTTCCACGCAGCTTGGGTTTATCAGGGCGCGATATGTAAAGTACCCGAAGGTATATGAATTGATGAAGGAGCGCCATATCAATTATAACGGGCAGCTGGACTTCATCCGCAGGCAGCAGGAGAACGGGCAGGCTTATGTGATCCGCCCCCAAAAGCCCAGCGATGTGGGCAGGGTGGAGAAGGATGTAAAGAAGCTGAAAAAGCTGTACCGCCAGGGCTATGAGGAAGCGGCTGCATGCTATGAGGAGCTGCTGGCTTATCTGGAGGCGTGAGCCGGGGTGCCGGGAACATCCGGAAGGTCTGGCGTCAGGTGTAAAACTGGATAGTCGGGAATGGATATTGGCAGAGATTAAATTATCAGGGAGAAGAAGGTTATGTCAGAAGTTTGGGAAGTGATTAAGGCTTTTATTTACGGCATTGTGGAGGGGATCACGGAGTGGCTGCCCATCAGCAGCACAGGGCATCTGATCCTGGTGGAGCAGCTGATCCCTTTTGAGAATACCAGCGAGGGCTTTTTTGATATGTTTGATGTGGTCATACAGCTGGGAGCGATCCTTGCCGTGGTGGTGCTGTTCTGGCATCAGATATGGCCCTTTTATAAAAAAGGTTCGTCAAAGTCGAAGGCGAAGCTGGTGAAAGACAAAAAGGATCCGGCGCTGGGGGGATATGCCCTGAGCATGGATGCCTTCTGGATGTGGGTCAAGATTGCCGTGGCGTGTCTTCCGGCGGTGGTGTACGGGCTGCTCCTGGACGATGCGGTGGGGGAGTTGTTTGCCAGGACCGTTCCCGGTTCCGGCGTATCGCTCAATGTCATTGTGGTGGCGGTGATGCTGGCCCTGGTGGGCGCGCTGTTCATCATTATCGAAAACAAAAATAAGAACCGGGTGCCGAAGGTCAACAGCCTGTCCGAGCTGACCTACAGGGCGGCGTTGTTCATAGGTCTCTGCCAGCTGGTGGCGGCGGCGCTGCCGGGGACATCCCGCTCCGGCGCTACTATCCTGGGAGCAATCCTGATCGGGGTGTCCAGGACTACGGCGGCGGAATTCACCTTTTTCCTGGCAATCCCGGTCATGTTTGGGGCAAGCCTTTTGAAGGTGGTGAAGTTCGGTTTTGACTTTACATCCCAGGAACTTGTGCTGCTGGGCGTAGGCACAGTGTCGGCGTTTGTGGTCTCGCTCGTTGTGCTGCGGTTTCTCATGGGTTATATCAAGAAGCATGATTTCAAGGCGTTTGGCTGGTATCGTATTGTGCTGGGTATCCTGGTGCTGGCGTATTTCGGATTCCTGGCATAGAGCCGGGGACCAGGGCTTTCCGGCATCGCCGGCAGGGCGCAGGGAACCTGTGATTTACTGCACATTGGCGCAGAGGCTGGCGGCAGTTGGGGCTGCTGTCAAGGCTGTCGGAATGACAGTCTGGGATTATTGGCAGAAGACGCCAAAATCTCTCACGGTTTGGTTTCATTTACTTTCATACTTATATAAAGGGAGGAGAGTTTCTAAAATGAGAGGAATTCTGAAGAAACGCCTGCTGGCACTGGGCATGTCCTGTGTGGTGGCAGCGGGCGCGGTGGCGGCGGGGACAATGCCTGTGCGCGCCGAAGAAGGGGGGAGCGCCAAGTACACCTTTTCGCCGGGGACGTTGACGGCAGCGGCGGACAAGGAAGCGATCCCGGAAGGAGAGACAGTTGGCACAGACGGTTACTTTACGGTCAAGGGCAATGTGACCAAGCGGATCAGCGGCGACAGCGTAAAGTATATCGAGGTAGCCAAGGCCGGCGGGGGATCCCTGCAGTTTGAAGTGACGGGAACCGCCGACGTGGTGCTTGTCATGGCCAGCACCGGAGGAAGCAATACCTCTGCGGCAGGTCTTGCGGACGCATCGGGCAAGATCCTGGACAATGGGGAAAATGTCACTACCGTAACGGGTACGTCTGGTACGACCATGACCTATACCGGCCTCGGCGCAGGGAAGTATGACATTATCTCGCCCGAAAATGCCGAGTATGGCAGGGGCGCCCGCATCCTGTCCGTGGAAGTGACGGAAGCCGGCGGATCAGCGGGAACGGCTGAGGCGGCGGATTGGAAAACTGTGGCGGCGCCTGTTGTCAAAGGTGTCACGGTTAATGAAAACGGCAATTTCCTGGTAGATTTTGAGGCGGTAGTCGACAAGCTCCAGGGAGGAGAATATGCCGTGATTTCCATGCAGAACAACGGCTTTGAGGTAGCCAGCAAGAAGGTGGCGAACGAGGACCGCAGCGTGGAGATGATCCCCTACTGGAGCGGCGACTATACCTTTGTGGCATCCATATACAGGGCAGGCGAGGCGCAGAAGGACAGCGATCCCTATGTGTACAAGAACTACAGCATGCGGCTGGATAAGCCTGCCTTCCGCCTGCTGCGCAATGAAGGGAAGGGCACGGTCTATGTGGACTGGGTGGACAATGAGCGCGCCAGAGACTACACGGTCCTGTATAAGAAAAGCGGCGATTCTGATTTCACGGAGGCGGCGGACGGATTGACCCAGGGATTTTACCGCCTGACCGGGCTTACGGTCGGCGCGGAGTATGAGATCAAGGTGATAGTCAACACGGACGAGACAGATCCTCAGACCGGCGCAGAGGTGAGCAGTGAGTATTCGGAGAAGATCACCGTGGCGGACAAGATGGACCGTCAGTGGTATGCGGGTATCGTGGGATCTTCCATCCGCGCTTCCATGACCATAAAGGAGGCAAACGGCACCAGCCATACGGATTCTTACAGCTCGGACCACAAGTATACCAGGGCGGTGGACATTACCAACACCTCCGGCAGTATCAGCATTCCGGCGGACAGCTCGGGCAAGATTTCCGATGATGAGGATGGATTCCGCTATTATTTTACGGTGATCGATCCCAACACGGAGAACTTTAAGATGACGGCTACCTTTACCGTGACGGACATCAGCCAGACGCCTGACAACCAGACAGGCTTCGGGATTATCGCAACGGACATTGTGCCTGCGAACATGCTGGGGGCGCAGACCATTACCCATAAGTACGTCAACAGCATGTCAACCATGTACTACAGCGCAAAGAACAGTAATCCCGGAATGCGATATGTGACAGGCAATTTCTCCTCCGACGCATCTGACAATGAGACCTCAGAGAGGGTGAACACCTACAAGAAGTTCTCGGGCAGCGCTTCCTTTGCGGTGGGAAATACCTATACTTTTACACTGGAAAAGACAGATACTTCCTTTATCGCGTCCATGGGAGAGGAAAAGGTCACGCTGGACGATACCTCCATTTTGTCCGTGCAGGATGACGGCAGCATCTGTGTAGGCGTGATGACGGCAAGGAAAGTAGGCATGGACATCACGGACATCAAGTTTGAGACTTCCGAGAGCAAAGGCGTGTCCGGCGTGGAGAAGGACGATCGTGTGAAGCCTTCTACGAGAGTATATTCCACCGGGGCTACAGGCTCTGAGGAGTATGAATATATCTATGCGTCCAATGTGGCGGGCAAGCTGACAGTCACGGCTCCTGACGGCAAGGAGCTTGCGCCTGTGACCATGGAAGCGGATTCCGTGGCAAGGGTGAAAGTATCTCTGAGCGTGGGCGACAATACGATCTCCTCCACCTTTGTGCCCGACAGCAGCGCCAGCCTCACATCCTATGACCCGATCAAGACGTCCATGAACGTAACCTGCAGGCAGTACGGCAGCCTGGCGGATTACCTGTATGTGGCGGCGGACGGCTCCGGAGAGGGAGACGGCAGCAGGGAAAAGCCTCTGGACCTGGCAACCGCGGTGAAATACGCAATGCCCGGACAGATCCTGATGCTGAAGGACGGTACATACAGCGGCGTGACCATCGATAGAAGCTCCAGCGGTACGGCGGAGCAGAATATTGTCATGCGCCCCGAGAATGAGGGCGGCGTTGTGTTCCAGGACAAGGGCATCACGCTGGTGGGAAGCTACTGGCATATTTATGGCATGTATGTGAAGGGTGTGTCCAGTGTGGGCATCCAGATATGCGGCAATAATAATACGGTGGAGATGTGTACGGTGGAAGGCGCCACGAATACCGGCATACAGATTTCAAGGACCGGAGCGGCAAGCAATAGTCAGGGTATCGCGGGAAGGCTCTGGCCCTCGGATAACCTGGTCAAGAACTGTGAGTCCTTTGACAACTGTGATTCCGGGCGCAATGACGCGGACGGTTTTGCGGCAAAGCTGACCTGCGGCGAGGGCAACAGATTTTACGGGTGTATCTCCCACAACAATATTGATGACGGCTGGGATCTCTATGCGAAGACCACTTCCGGGGAGATCGGGGCAGTCACCATTGAGAACTGCGTAGCTTACAATAACGGCTGGCTAACGTCAGACAATATCTCCGACCCTTCCTACAAGTATGGAGAAGGTAACGGCTTTAAGCTGGGCGGCGGATATTTAAAAGGTGGCCACAAGCTGATCAATTCCGTCTCCTTTGGCAATCACGGGGCAGGAATCACCAGCAACAGCTGCCCGGACTGCGAAGTGTACAACAGCACTACCTACGGCAATTCCACGGGCATCAGCCTGGGTACCATGGCATCCATGGAGAAAGGCTGGATCGTACAGGGCCTTCTCTCCCTGTCCACCGACAACAAGTCGGACAATATGCCCTGGGCGCTGAACAGCGTAAATAATTATATTGCCATGGGCAAAGCTACCTACAATAAATTGGGCGAGGAAGGCCAGACCTCCTGGTTTGAGAGCGTCGATACGACAGTGCTGCCTACCAGGAACGAGGACGGCACCATCGATATGCATGGGCTCCTCACTCTGAACAATACCGCCCCGGCAGACAGCGGCGCGAGGCTGGAGGTGTCGGGTGAGAAGGCAATATCCGTCATGCCTGTGCTGAAGGCTCCGGAGGAGAAGCCCGCGGAACCTACTGCGCAGCCCACACAGAAGCCCCAGGAACAGACGGATCCCACAGGGGCTCCGGCAGGGAACACCTCCGCTCCCGGCAGCAATGACAACAGTGAGGCATCTTCCGGGTCCGTGAAGACAGATGGGGAAACAGGATCTTCCGGCATGGCCGGCTGGGTCATTGGCATTGTGGTAGTAGTTTTGGCGGCGGGAGCAGCGGCTGTACTCCTGATGCGCAGAAAATCCAAGAAGTAAAAAGAATATAGATACAGTGCCCAAGTCGGTCTCTACCGGCTTGGGCATTTGAACTCCTGTCCGGAATTGTCCTTCAGAAAAGGGGATGACAGTTCAGGAAACTGCCTGAAATGCTTGAAAAAAAGCCGGAATAAGACAAAGAATCAGTGGTTTGGTGGTTGACAATTCGTGCAAAAAGGAATAGAATCAAAAAGATAGGTTTCTGACAGCTTAGAACCTGTTGAGGAGATGAAAAAAAGTCTGCATAAAAAAGGGAGAGATACAATTATGGCAGGAAGAAAAGCAAGCGAGAAAACCGCAGTGAAATCTGCATCGAAGGCTTCGGAGGCAGCCGTAAAGGTTGAAGCCCCCAAGACAGCAAGTGTAAAGGCAGAAGATAAGGCGACAACCCCGGAGGAAGCGGTCAAGGCAGAAGAGAAGGAAAAAACCGTAACAGCAAGAAAAAAAGCTGCTCAGGAGGAGACTGTAAAGAAGGCTCCCGGCAGAAAGCCTGCAGCAGAGAAAGAACCTGCAAAAAAGGAGACAACGAAGAAAGAGATGGCTAAGAACACAGAGAAAGAAGAACAGACAGGGCTCAAGACAGAGATCCATGTGCAGTTTGCCGACCAGTCGCTTGCACAGGAAGACCTGGAGAGAATCGCTAAGGATATATGGCAGTATGACCTGAATCAGGATGTAAACGACTTAAACAGCCTTAAGCTGTACGTTAAGCCTGAGGAGCGCAGAGTGTACTACGTGATGAATGAGGATCAGACTGGAAGCTTTGGCATCTAAGAGCGAATGACCTGAAAAGGACGGCCCAAATTGAAAAAAGACTCCGTATTCTGTTTTCACATGGATTGTTATTGGATATGTGAAAACGGTACAGGGGTCTTTTTTAATGTGCTTTTCTATGGAAATAAGTGTTAATAATTATTTTAGAATTAATTATGTGAAAATCTGTTGACAATAAGCGAGATGGGTGCTATCTTTGTTTACAGGATGTTAGCACTCTGCTTTGTCGAGTGCTAACAAAGGAAAGGAAGGCAGGCTTAGATGGAGCTGGACGACAGAAAAAAGAAAATTCTGCAGGCAGTCATCTGCAATTACCTGGAGACAGGGGAGCCCGTGGGCAGCAGGACGATCTCCAAGTATACCGACCTGAATTTAAGTTCTGCCACCATCCGGAACGAGATGGCTGATCTGGAGGAAATGGGCTATATCCTGCAGCCCCATACCTCAGCCGGGAGGATCCCTTCCGACAAGGGCTACCGTCTCTATGTGGATACAATGCTGGAGGAGAAGGAGCGCCAGGTTGTGGAGATGAAGGAGATGCTTCTGGAGCGTCAGGACAAGATGGAGACGCTGCTGAAGCAGATTGCGAAGGTCCTGGCACAGAATACTCAATACGCCACCATGATCTCCGCGCCCCAGTCCAAACGCAATATTTTGAAATTTATCCAGCTCTCCAGGGTGGATGAGCATCAGCTGCTGGCGGTCATTGTGATAGAGGGCAATGTCATCAAGAACAATATCCTGGAGGTGGAGGTAGGGCTGTCCGATGAGACGCTTCTGAAGCTGAACCTCCTGCTGAATACCACCCTGAACGGCCTGTCCATAGACAGGATCAACCTGGAGATGATCACTGCAATGAAACAGCAGGCGGGCATCCACAGCCATATTGTCAGTGGCGTCATTGACGCGGTGGCGGAAGCAATCCGGTCGGAGGAGGATCTGCAGATCTATACCAGCGGGACCAACAATATCTTCCGCTATCCGGAGCTTGCCGACCAGCAGAAGGCAAGCGAGCTGATCAATACTTTTGAGGAAAAACAGCTCTTGGGCGAGCTGCTCCGGGAGAACCGGGAGGAAAACAGGGGCACTGACATACAGGTTTACATCGGTGAGGAAACCCCCGTACAGAGCATGCGGGACTGCAGCGTTGTCACCGCGGCATATGAGTTGGGCGGCGGCATGAAGGGGACCATTGGTATCGTAGGCCCCAAGAGGATGGATTATGACAAGGTAGTGGCTACGCTGAGGACCATCCAGTCACAGCTGGATGAATTATACAAAGATGAATAGAAGGTGTCACAGGGCGTTGCAGGTGGGAGTGAGGGTCCGGGGCAGTGGCTTCGGACGAATATGGCAGAACGGTCGGGATGAGGCAGTTCAGGTTCTCTCGCAAAATGGGCAAATGGTGGCATATGCAGTTCAGGATAAATAGAAAGGAATGGTAGCATGACGGAGCAGGGAAAGAAAATAATAGTGGAAGATGCCGAAGAAAGAGACGCCGGGGCAAGGGACGCTGAAACAAAGGAAAAAGCGGCAGCCGGGAGAGCGGAGAAAGGCTCTCAAGATGAAGAACAGGCTATTCTGGAAGGAGAGGAGGATTCCCCATCGGAGACGGACACAGATGCCTGCCAGGATGTGGAGCAGGAACCTTCCGATGAGGAAGAATTCGGGGAGGAAGATCCGGCAGACGGGGAAGAAGGTTCCGCCGAGGGAGAACCCATGACCAGGGCGGAGAAGCGGGCTGCGAAGAAGCAGGCAAAGCATGACAGGAAGGCGGAAGCCTACAAGGAGCAGATCGAGCAGCTGGAGGATAAGGTAAAGAGGCAGCTGGCGGAATTTGAGAATTTCCGCAACCGGTCCGAAAAGGAAAAGCATGCCATGTTTGAAACCGGAGCCAAGAGCGTCATTGAAAAGATGCTCCCTGTGGTAGACAATTTTGAGAGAGGGCTGGCTACGGTACCGGAGGAGAAAAAGGAAGATCCTTTTGTAGACGGAATGAACCGTATTTATAAGCAGCTACTGACAGAGCTGGAGAACATCGGCGTAAAGCCCATTGAAGCGGTGGGACAGGAATTTGACCCCAACCTCCACAATGCGGTGATGCAGGTGGCAAGTGAGGAGTATGAGTCCGGCGTGGTGGCGCAGGAGCTCCAGAAGGGATATCTGTACCATGACCTGGTGGTGCGGCATTCCATGGTGGCGGTGGTAGAATAGGGCTTTTACGAGTTATTACGCATAATCAGCAAATTCATATAAATATTAAAGAGGAGATAAAAAAATGAGTAAAATTATTGGCATTGATTTGGGAACGACAAATAGCTGTGTGGCAGTCATGGAGGGCGGAAAGCCCACTGTCATTGCAAATGCAGAGGGCGCGCGGACTACGCCTTCCGTTGTGGCATTTACAAAGACCGGAGAGAGGCTGGTAGGTGAGCCTGCAAAGCGTCAGGCAGTCACCAACTCCGAGAAGACCATCGCCTCCATCAAGAGAGACATGGGAACCAGCAATGGGCGCACCATAGACGACAAGAAGTACTCGCCCCAGCAGATTTCCGCAATGATCCTCCAGAAGCTGAAGGCTGATGCAGAGAGCTATCTGGGCGAGAAGGTGACGGAGGCTGTCATCACGGTGCCCGCATATTTTAATGACGCCCAGCGCCAGGCAACCAAGGATGCAGGCAAGATTGCAGGGCTTGATGTAAAGCGTATCATCAACGAGCCCACGGCGGCAGCCCTGGCTTATGGCCTTGACAGCGACAGCGACAAGGAGCAGAAGATCATGGTATATGATCTCGGCGGCGGTACCTTCGATGTCTCCATTATTGAGATTGCGGATGGCGTCATTGCGGTTATGTCCACCAACGGCGACACCCACCTTGGCGGCGATGACTTCGACGACAAGATCATCCAGTGGATGCTGGCTGAGTTCAAGAAGGCGGAGGGCGTTG
This sequence comes from uncultured Lachnospiraceae bacterium, assembly GCA_948470905.1. GTDB lineage: Bacteria > Bacillota > Clostridia > Lachnospirales > Lachnospiraceae > Acetatifactor. Next base: position 37,856 of record CAOKQK010000006.1, read on the forward strand.
ACCTCTCCGGCGACAAGATGGCGATGCAGAGATTGAAGGAGGCGGCGGAGAAGGCCAAGAAAGAGCTTTCCAGCGCTATGACTACCAACATTAACCTGCCTTTCATCACAGCCACGGCAGAGGGCCCCAAGCACTTCGACATGAACCTGACACGCGCACAGTTCGATGAGCTGACCCATGACCTGGTCGATAAGACGGCAATTCCCGTACAGCAGGCCATGAAGGATGCAGGGCTGAACAATGCGGATCTGACCCAGGTACTCCTGGTAGGCGGTTCCACCCGTATTCCTGCCGTGCAGGAGAAGGTGAGACAGCTGACCGGCAAGGAGCCCAGCAAGTCCCTGAACCCTGATGAGTGTGTGGCGCTGGGAGCATCCGTCCAGGGCGGCAAGCTTGCGGGCGATGCGGGCGCAGGCGATATCCTGCTTCTGGATGTGACTCCCCTGTCCCTGTCCATTGACACACAGGGAGGCCTTGCTTCCACATTGATCGAGAGGAATACCCGTATCCCTATTACCAAGAGCCAGATTTACTCTACCGCGGCAGACAACCAGACGGCTGTGGACATCGTGGTGGTGCAGGGTGAGAGAAAGTTCACCAGGGATAACAAACTGCTTGGACAGTTCCGTCTGGACGGGATTCCCGCGGCGAGAAGGGGCGTTCCCCAGATTGAAGTTACTTTTGACATTGATGCCAACGGCATTGTGAACGTGTCCGCCAAGGACCTGGGCACCGGCAAGGAGCAGCATATCACCATTACCGCAGGCTCCAACATGTCCGACGACGAGATCGAGAAGGCGGTCAAGGAAGCACAGGAGTTTGAGGCGCAGGATAAGAAGCGGAAGGAAGCTGTAGAGGCGAGGAACGAGGCGGATTCCTTCGTATTCCAGACCGAGAAGGCTCTGACAGATGTGGGCGACAAGATCAGCGAGAGCGACAAGTCAGCCGTGCAGGCAGACCTTGAGGCAGTGAAGGCGATCCTGGAGAGGACCAAGGATACGGAGATGAGCGACAGTGATGTCAGTGAGCTGAAGGCAGCGAAGGAGAAGCTGACGAACAGCGCGCAGAGCCTGTTTACCAAGATGTATGAGAACATGCAGGCACAGAATGGCCAGGCAGGTCCCGACATGAGCGGCTTTAACGGTCAGGCAGGTCCTGATATGGGCGGAGCGGCTTCCGCAGGTTCCGATGACGACGTGATCGACGGAGACTTCCGTGAAGTGTAAGGGCTTGTGCTTTTATAGGAAACGACTTTTGTCGTATCCTATAATATGAGCAGAGTAAAATGATAAAAGTGAACGCAGTACACAGGGTTTAAATTTTTAACACCCTGTGTTACTGTGTGAGAGAAAATAGATTCACCTTAAAATTGGTGCTGACGCAGGGGAAATTTCATTTCGCAGAATTCAGATCATGTTTAAAATTGGAGGTTTATTTCCAAACTTGTTACCATGCCGCACTTCGGCACAAATGATCATGAAAGCTTGCTTTCATACTTGACTTCTGGGGGATTTCCGGATTGCAGCAGGAATGGAGATTACTATGGCGGAACAGAAACGGGACTATTACGAGGTCTTGGGCGTTGACAAGAATGCAGATGAAGACGCGATTAAGAAAGCATACCGAACTTTGGCAAAAAAATACCATCCGGATATGAATCCGGGTGATGCCGACGCTGAAAAGAAATTTAAGGAAGCTTCCGAAGCATATGCTGTCTTGAGCGATCCGGATAAAAGGCGCCAGTATGATCAGTTTGGTCATGCCGCTTTTGAGGGCGGAGCAGGCGGTGCCGGAGGCTTTGATTTCAGCGGCTTTGATTTTGGAGATATTTTCGGCGACCTGTTCGGCGATTTGTTTGGCGGCGGGCGCAGCAGAGGTTCCAGCAACGGTCCCATGAAGGGTGCAAACCTGCGCACCAGTGTCCGCATTACCTTTGAGGAGGCTGTGTTTGGCTGTAAAAAGGAGATTGAACTGACTGTTAAGGAGACTTGTGCAACCTGTAACGGTTCCGGCGCAAAGCCCGGCACCAAGCCGGAGACCTGCTCCAAGTGCGGCGGCAAGGGCCAGGTGGTCTTTACACGTCACAGCGGATTTGGCATGATCCGCAGCGTGGAGGCGTGCCCGGACTGCCAGGGGACCGGCAAGGTGATCAAGGAGAAGTGCCTGGACTGCCATGGCACGGGATACATCCCCATGAAAAAGCGTTACTCTGTGGATATTCCGGCGGGCATCGACAACGGCCAGTCCACCCGTATGCCCGGACTGGGTGAGCCCGGCGTAAACGGCGGCCCCAGAGGGGATGTACTTATTGAGGTGATCGTAGGACGCCATCCCATCTTCCAGAGGCAGGACTTCGATATTTACTCCACAGTGCCCATATCCTATGCGGTGGCGGCGCTGGGCGGAGAGATTTATATTGATACCGTGGACGGCAAGGTCATCTATGATGTGAAACCCGGCACCCAGACTGATACCAAGGTCCGCCTGCGGGGCAAGGGCGTGCCCTCCTGGCGTAATAAGGATGTCAGGGGCGACCACTATGTCACCCTGGTGGTCCAGGTGCCAGACAGGCTGAAGCCGGAGGCTAAGGAGCTTCTGCGCCAGTTTGACGAGCTGACCGGAGGCTCCCTGAATGCGGTGAAGGCGGCGTCAGAGCAGGGAGGGGACGGCAAAGACCCTAAAGACACCAAAGAGGGCGGCGGAAAGAAAAAGAAGTTCTTTGGAAAATAAGGACAGGAGAGTCCTGTCCTCATGAGCTTTCACTATGACCTTTTCATCTGTGCATGCCTGGAGGGGTCTTCATACCGATCCATGAAGTCCGCTCCCAGCATGATCATCTCATCGGCGAATTGGATTGCCTTGACCTCCGTAAAGACGGAGACTACTTTCCTGACATGAAAATCAGGGAAAAAGTTCAGGATCTCCATGGGCATCTTGGCATCAAACTGGCAGTATTCCGCAAACAGCTTCCTATAATCCAATTCGTCCCTGGGATGGGGCTTCAGGTAGATTTGCCCCTCCCGGTGATATTGTTCGATCAGGTCCCGGAAGATCCTTTCCCTGGTCTGCAGGTCGCAGAGAGGCTCTGTCAGGATGAGGATTTTCTGCGCGCCTGTGCCCTCCCGGATCTGGCGTTCTATGGTGTCAATGTCTCTTACAAATGCTCTTAAGATAACTTTTTTGTCTTTTTCTGTCAGGTTCTCTGTCAGGACCTGTCTGCTGACTTCCACATATTTTTTACAGGGGTACTCGATGGCACTGATATCGTTGACTTCCATGTCAATGCAGTATCTGCCGTAGCCGTTCTGTACAAAGATCAGGTTCAGACAGGACGACATAAATGCTTTCAGCCGGAAAAAACCTCTGTTGTCATATCTGGCGTCATCGCTGTATTTCAGTGTATTTAACCCGTCTTCCACCGCATGGTAGGGAATGTGCTTCCAGTTCAGATAATAACCGATGGGATCAATATCACAGAACACATAAATGTCTTTGTACTGTGTGAAATCTGTGGGGATATCGCGCTCGCACAGCCGGCCGAATTTTTTGGTCATGATGATCCGGCGCAGCATGTTGCCTAAGATTCCGCCGCCTTCTGCGGTATATCTGTCCAGCTCCGGATAGGCGCTCTGGCGCTTTTCGTCATATTCCAGCACTTCACAGAATAGCCCGCTCTTTTCCGCCCGTTCTTTAAAAGTCTCGAAATCCGAGGACATCCTGCTCAGCACAAGCGTTGCCCTGCCCTGCTCCTGTCTGGGCCTGTTCAATTCCTTGAGAAATGTAACATATGCGTGATAATGGGTATGGCACACATAAATCCTGTCTTTTGTCTTTGGCTGTTTACTCATTTACGACCTCCAGCAGGTCTGCTTCTGTCAATTTGATGATCACCGGTATCAGGAGGCTCACAGGCACATGGATGATGTTGCTGATATCGATCAGATCCCTTTTGCCGTCGGCATAGGCAATCAGGTCCACCATGCTCTTTACCGCATCATAGGAACCCTTCTGGCTTACGCTGGGATACATCCCGCGTTTCCCCAGCTGCGGCTCGCACAGGCATTTGATCCGGTAAAAGGCATTGTATTCTATGGCGTGGAAGATCGCCATATATACTTCGTAACTCCCCTGCAGCCCCTCCGGCGAAATCAGGGACAGGTCATCCAGGGAAGTGTGGTATTCCGGATATTCGCCGTACTTGCTCCTGCATACCACACAGACCGGCAGATCCACGCCGGGGGCATTATACTGGCGCTCATCGGAGCCCCTGTTTAAATAGGAGTAGCGTTTATAATCCGGATAGTGGAAGGACAGCACATTCTGAGCCGCTCTGTCCGCCAGTGTATTGCCGTCTCTGCTGGGAACATAGGAATAGGTCCTGTCATCACCCACGCAGGAAAGCACGAATCCGGCGGCAGTATGCTCCTTCATGTGGTCAAGGTGCCGGGACAGATAAGTGATGGAGCCTATGGTCTCCGGGATCCAAAGGAAGCGATAGGTGTATTTCCTGTCTGTCTGTGCGGCAATTTCCCTGGCGAGCGCTGTTGCCAGCACAGGTCCCGACAGCTCGTTGTTTGCCATGGAGGGATGGCACACATAGGTGGAGATCAGGATTTCCTTTTCTGTTTTGCCGGGTATGACCAGCTCTCCGTAGGTCAGGCTTCCGTCAAAGAGCTCGCTGTCTATTACCATATGATACTGTCCCGGGGGCAGGCTGTCCCGCTGGGCCTCAGACATGCAGAATCCGTATCTGGGCACATAATAGGAGGTCACATAGGGAACCGCCTCCGGCTGTCCCTTCTGCACATAAATATGCTGCTTTAATTCCTCCAGGTCCACCCAGCGGTCCACCGGCAGGGAATATCCCATGACATGGAGATTGAGGTTCCTGTAATCTATGATGCGGCTGCCTTTTTCATCCTCGATATATGCCTGACGGATCGCCCATTCCTTGGGAACTGTCCAGTCAAAAACCTCAGTGTCCGAAGGAACCTCATGTATGGTCATCTCCGGCAGCTCGCGCCCAAGGATTGCCAGCGTCTGCCGTACGCCGTCCCCGGTCAGGCTTCTGCCAATGGGAAACAGTTCTTTTGCCAATTGATACATTTCTTCGCCAATGCTCATTGATACACCTCTTTATTCCGGTTCCCGCAAGCGGGAACTTATTCTGCCTGCGGGAACCTACTTTGCCTGCGGCGTTTTTTTTGACTTTCGGTCCCGCCCATACCGCAGCCTGCGGTATCCGTGTAGAAGCCTGTAATATAACAGGAACAAAACGGGACTTTTCATATGCAGGGCGATCAGCTTCCTGCTTTCTCCGTCCGTGTACTGTCTGTAGTAGGGGTTGTCCTCATAATCGGGCGCCTGTGTCAGGAGAAAGCGCCTCAATCTGTACACAAAAGCCAGGGAGGGAAAGGCTGTGGCCTGAAGGTAGGAAAACAAAGTGGTCTTGTAGCCCAGTTCTATTATTTTATAGAGGATCTCCTCCGGATATTTTTCGAGAAAACCTCTCTCCATACATTCTTTTTTATAAATCTCCATTGCCTTCATGCGGTCTTCGCATCGGGGGATGCTTACCGTGTGGACTGTGGAGCAGGGATCCTGATAATAAAAATACAGTGGCTCCGGAACCCGCTCAAAACGGGAGGCGTATAAAAGCGGCAGCACGCTGATGGCATTGTCCTCGTAAAACATGGATTCCGGAAAACGGAGGTTCCATTTTTCAAATAATTCCCGCCGGTAAATTTTGACCACCATGCTGCCCGGCTTCAGGAGCAGCTTCCGATACTGGGCATCGCCCAGGGACCCGGTCTGTTCGTCTGTATTATTTTCCACCACAGTCCCTGTCTTGCCGCCAATCTCGTCCGTGAGGAGATAGTCGCAGCCCACCACATCGGCGCCGGTTTCCTCCGCCTTTTTCAGAAGCCTGGAGAACATGTCTGCCGCGACCCAGTCGTCGCTGTCGATAAAGCCGATCCACTCCCCGCGCGCCCGCTGCAGCCCCAGGTTCTTCGCTCCACCCTGGCGGCGGTTGACAGGGGAAGCTATGGTGACAAGACGCTCCCCGTACTTTTCGCTGCAGCTTTCCAAAAAGGCGAGGGAATCATCTGTGGAACTGTCATCCACGGCGATGATCTCCATGTCCTGGACATCCTGGCCAAGCAGGGAGTCCAGGCAGTTTTTCAGTTTGCCTCCGGCCATCATGTTGTAAACCGGTACGATAACGCTTAATTTTATATTCAAATTCATAGAGGAAGGTCCTCTCTGCCATAGTTTATTCCCGCGGGCAATGAGCCAAGCGGCTGCTTGCAGACATCTGGCGACTGCCGCCAGGCTGTTGACTTACAGGTTTGCCGGACGTTTTTGCGGCAAGTGCCGCAACGCCATAATTATAGCTGATTTCCGGGGCAAAGTAAAGGCTTTTGTAATAGGTGCGGTTGTAGGCGCAGGTGCCTTACAAGTCCGCACGATTAGCGTTGCATTAAGCCCAAGCCTGTAAGGCATTGCCGACTGCCCCGAGGACCATATACCACAGCAGCCTTTGGACGCAGGGCACAATGCAGCTGTTGAAGGAAAGAGAGATTTTGCAGGGGGCGAAATCTGGCTGGTATCGGTATGATAGCAAGCATAATTAGGGAAAATTCTGGAATTCTATATTGCAAAACTTTCCCTAAAACAAGATTGCACTATAGGGAAATTTTTGATAAGATATATTCAATAGAAGTTCCCTATGTGAAGGAGTATAAAAATGGCGGCAAATTTTTTAGAGATACAAGAGCTTTTGCAACAAAGGGCAGACTGTCAGGCGAGATTGAAGTTTATGCCTTATGATGGAACTCCTGAAATTAAAGAGCAGAGAGGCAGTAAATACTTATATATTAGGAAACGTATTGCCGGAAAGTTGACATCCACATATGTAGATATTTATTCGGATGAGCTATATCAGTTGCTCTTGCGGAATGCCAGGGAAGCCAGAGAATTGAACAAGAATATTCGTCATATCAATAAAAGGCTGTCATCATTAGGATATGAGGATAAGGAACTTTCCAAAAGAGTTCTGGATAATATGGAATTTGCCAGAGCAAATATGAAAGTAAATATTTATGATCAGGCAGTTTTGGAGGGAGTGGCGACCTCTTTCCCGCAAACGGAAGATATAATAGAGAATGGAATTGTAAATGGGGTATCTGCAACAGATGTACAAAAAATTTTGAATTTAAAACATGCGTGGGAATTTATATTAGATCAGGATGTGCTTCAAAGTGAGACAAATTATTACATGTTATGCCACGTTGCAAAAATTGTAAATGAGGGGTTCTTTTATGATGGAGGAAGAATCAGAGGAGTACCGGTTACAATCGGAGGTTCCTGCTATATTCCGCCGTTGCCTGTGGAATCAGTAGTAAGGGGGCAAATAGCTATGATAGCCAGGCAGGAGAAAGAAGCAATAGATGTTGCAATTGAATTATGCTTGTATTGCATGAAAACGCAAGTGTTTTTAGATGGAAATAAAAGAGCATCCGTGATTTTTGCAAACCACTATTTGATTGCACATGGAATGGGAGTTTTGGTGATACCTGAAAAAGAAGTGCCGGAGTTCAAGAAGCTTCTTGTAGCATTTTACGAGGGGCTGGATGCTAATGTAATACATGAATTTATGAAAGAGCGATGCTGGAAGAATTTTTGATCCGGCAGTATTAATATGAAAAATGGAATTCATAGTTTGGTTATTTTGGGTTGAAAGGACTTAAAGATGAAAAAGATAGATGTAGAAGGATTGGTGAAGACATTGAAAGGGCAGGGGGTGGACCTGCCTCCTGTCAAGCGGCGGGAAACAGTTTTCAAGGAAGAAATTGCGTGCAATTTTTTAGATATGTGCTATAATGTTGACACGGAAGCTGATTCCCGCGGGCAATGAGCCATAAGTCCGGGGAAGGGAAATAATCAAAGGATGCGGAACTCGGGCAGCAGTAAAGGAGCAGTGTCATGAAGTGGATGAAATTCAGGATAAAGACCATAACGGAAGCGGAGGATATCATTGTCAGCACCCTGTATGACATTGGGCTGGAGGGGGCGCAGATCGAGGACAAGATCCCGCTGACGGCGCTGGAGAAGGAGCAGATGTTTGTGGATATCCTGCCGGATGGACCGGAGGATGACGGCATCGCATACTTAAGCTTTTTTGTGGAGGAAAAGGATGACGGCAGCCTTGAGGTCATGGGGGAGAAGACTGACAGGGAGAGCATCCTGGCAAAGGTGGAGGAGGAACTGGAGGAGCTGCGGCAGTTCTGTGATATCGGGGAAGGCTCTGTGGCGGTGGACGAGACAGAGGACATCGACTGGATCAACAACTGGAAGCAGTATTTTCACCAATTTTATGTAGATGACATACTTGTGATTCCGTCCTGGGAAGAAGTCAAAGAGGAGGATCAGGGAAAGATGGTCCTGCATATTGATCCGGGCACGGCATTCGGCACGGGGATGCATGAGACTACGCAGCTGTGCATTCGGCAGCTCAGGAAATATGTCACGCCGGAGACAAATCTGCTGGATGTGGGGACGGGCAGCGGTATCCTGGCGATCTTGTCCCTGATGTTTGGCGCCAGGCACGCGGTGGGGACGGACCTGGATGTGTGCGCAGTGGAGGCTGTGGCGCAGAACTGTGAGGCAAACGGCATTGAGAAGGACCGGTTTGAGATGATGATCGGAAATCTCATTACGGACAGGGCGGTTCAGGATAAGGTGGGGTATGGCTGTTATGATATTGTGGCGGCAAATATCCTTGCGGATGTGCTGGTGCCGCTTACCCCGGTGATCGTGGGGCAGCTTAAGCCCGGCGGTATCTATATCACATCGGGCATTATTGATGACAAGGAAGAAACTGTCCTGGAGGCTGTGAGGGCGGCAGGGATGAAGGTGCTTGAGGTGACTTATCAGGGTGAGTGGGTGAGTATCACGGCGCAGAAGGGTTGTTGATTACAGGGGGAGGTTATGTATCAGTTTTTCGTGGAACCTTGCCAGATCAATTTATCGGACAAGAGTGTCGTGATCCTTGGCAAGGATGTGAATCATATCAGAAACGTGCTGCGTATGAAGGTGGGCGAGGAGCTTAACGTGAGCAACGGGCTGGATGGCAGGGAGTACCGCTGCGGCATTGCGGCGTTTGAGGAGGACAGGGTGTTCTGCGAGCTTCGCTTTGTCAGGGAGGACAAGGTGGAGCTGCCCTCCCGGGTCTATTTATTTCAGGCTCTGCCCAAGGGGGACAAGATGGAACTGATCATCCAGAAGGCGGTGGAGCTGGGGGTGTACCAGGTAATCCCGGTGGAGGCAAAGCGCTGTGTGGTGAAGCTGGATGACAGGAAGGCTGCGGCGAAGCTGTCCCGGTGGCAGGGGATAGCGGAGGCTGCCGCCAAGCAGAGCAGGCGCGCGGTTGTGCCGGAAATAAAAGGGGTGCTGCCTTTTGCACAGGCGGTGGCGTATGCCGCCGGGATGCCGGTGCGCCTGATCCCTTATGAGCTGGCGGAGGGGATGGACAGGACCAGAGAGCTTTTTGATGCCATGGCGCCAGGGGAGGACATTGGGGTGTTCATCGGTCCGGAGGGCGGTTTTGAGGCGGCGGAGGTTGAGCTTGCGGTGGAGAATGGCATACAGCCCATTACTTTGGGCAAGAGGATCCTGCGGACGGAGACGGCGGGCATGACAGTGCTTTCATGGATTGTCTATCAGCTGGAGGACGCCATGGAATAACATGCCTTGATTCCCGCGGGCAATCAGGGACTTAGCCATGTTTGCACGAGCGTAAAGCCATATTCCATGGCTGGTACTGTGTTGCGCAATTAACAGTGAATTCAGCACCGCCTATTTGCACCAATGCTGATATTCACTGTTATATGCGCAACGCAGTACCAGGCACGTGAGGGTAAGGAGCTGCCCTGCAGGGGAAGTACCTGGACAGGATCGGCTGCATAGTATATCATAGACTTTATTAGAGAAGGAAAGAACAGGCATGGAAGTGTATCTGGACAATTCCGCCACCACGCGGGTGCTGCCGGAGGCTGCGGAATTGATGACAAAGATAATGTGTGAGGACTACGGCAATCCTTCCAGTCTTCATATAAAGGGAATGCGGGCGGAGCAGTACCTGCGCTACGCCAGGGAAACCATGGCAAAGCTTCTGAAGGTGAACGAGAAGGAGATCTTTTTTACCTCAGGAGGCACGGAGTCTGACAATATGGCGCTGAAGGGGGGAGCCTTTGCAAATAGCAGGCGCGGACGGCACCTGATCACCACCCAGATTGAGCACCCGGCTGTATTAAATACCATGCGCTATCTGGAGACGATGGGATATCAGGTGACTTATCTGCCGGTGGATGGCTGCGGGCAGATCTCCCTGGAGAGTCTGCGCCGTGCCATGAGGCAGGATACAATCCTGGTTTCCATCATGCACACAAACAATGAGGTAGGTTCCCTGCAGCCCATTGAATCGGCGGGGGCGCTAATCAGGCAGATGAATCCGTACACTTTATTTCACGTGGATGCGGTGCAGGGTTTTGGGAAGGCAAGGATTCATCCGAAGAAAATGGGGATTGACCTGCTTTCCATAAGCGGGCACAAGATCCACGGGCCTAAGGGTGTGGGCGTGCTCTATATAAGCGAGAGGGCGAAGATACAGCCCTTAATGCACGGAGGCGGACAGCAGATGAACCTTCGATCCGGTACTGACAATGTGCCCGGCGCGGCGGGAATGGCGAAGGCAGCGGAGCTTTTGTACGCCCATTATGAGGAAGATCAGGAGAGGCTGCGCCAATATAAGAAATATTTCTGTGACGGGGTAAGAAAACTGGAGGGTGTGAAGGTCAACGGCCTGCTGCCTGACCAGCCGGACGGGGAAGGGACAGCGGCACATATTGTCAGTGTTTCCTTCCGGGGTGTCCGCAGTGAGGTGCTCCTGCACGCCTTGGAGGAGAACGGGATCTATGTGTCGGCTGGAAGCGCCTGTGCTGCCCGCAAGCCCCAGCCCTCCGCCACACTGAAGGCCATGGGCGTGGAGAAGGAGCTTTTGGGCTCCACCATAAGGTTCAGCTTTTCTGTTTATACCACAAAAGAAGAATTGGACTATACATTGCAGGCGTTATATGATAAAATTCCTATGCTGAGAAAGTATGTCAGATATTGAGAGGAAAAAAATGTTTACAGCTTTTTTGATAAAATATGCGGAAATTGGCGTGAAGGGACGTAACAGGTATCTTTTTGAGGATGCGTTGGTCCATCAGATTAAGTTTGCCCTGAAAAAGTGCGAGGGAAGTTTTCTGGTCCACAAAGATCAGGGGCGCATCTATGTGGATGCCCAGGGAGAGTTTGACTTTGATGAGGCGGTGGAGAGCTTAAGGCATGTGTTTGGCATCTCGGGCATCTGCCCGGTAGTCTATGTGGAGGATGAGGGCTTTGAGAAGCTGTGTGGCACTGTGGTGGGGTATATTGCGGAGGTTTATCCTGACCGGAATAAGACCTTTAAGGTAAATGCCAGACGTGCGCGCAAAAACTATCCCAAAGAGTCCATGGAGATCAACGCGGATCTGGGAGAGGCGATCCTGAATGCCTGTCCCGAGATGAGAGTGGATGTACACAATCCTGACATTATGCTGAACATCGAGATCCGGGAAAAGATTTATATTTACTCGGAAATCATTCCCGGCCCCGGCGGGATGCCGGTCGGTACCGGCGGCAAGGCAATGCTGCTTCTGTCCGGCGGTATCGACTCCCCCGTGGCGGGCTATATGATAGCGAAGCGCGGGGTGAAGATCGACGCGGTCTATTTTCATGCGCCCCCTTACACCAGCGAGTGGGCGAAGCAGAAGGTGGTGGATCTGGCAAGGCTGGTGTCCCGGTACGCCGGGCCGGTTTATCTGCATGTGATTAATTTCACGGATATTCAGATGTATATCTATGAAAAATGCCCTCATGAGGAGCTGACCATTATCATGCGGCGCTATATGATGCGGATTGCGGAGCATATTGCGAAAGAGACGGAATGCCTGGGACTGGTCACGGGAGAGAGCATTGGACAAGTCGCATCCCAGACCATGAACTCGCTCATCGCTACCAATGAGGTGTGTGAGCTTCCTGTGTATCGTCCGCTGATCGGCTTTGACAAGGAAGAGATTGTGACAGTGGCAAAGAAGATAGGCACTTTTGAGACGTCTATCCAGCCCTTTGAGGACTGCTGTACGATTTTTGTGGCGAAGCATCCTGTGACCAAGCCCAATGTGAATATCATCCGCAGGCATGAGCACAATCTGGAGGAACGGATAGAGGAATTGGTGGCGACGGCGCTTGAAACGAAGGAATTGATCGTGGCAGAGTGACAGGGCAGATTGGACTGGAATCAAAAAAGCCTGTGAATGTAAAAACTGCAAAAAAGGGCTGCCGCAAAACCTGCAGCAGCCCCTCTCTTTTTTTCGGTTTTAAGCGTTCACCAGGTAAGGCTCCAATGCCTTCAGCACATCTTCCGCGCCATTCTCGGAATGGATGTGCAGGTCGATGGGTTTGGACAGGTCCAGGCTGAAGATGCCCATGATGGACTTTGCATCAATGACATATCTGCCGGATACAAGGTCAAAGTCGCAGTCAAATCTGGTGATATCGTTTACAAAGGATTTTACCTTGTCGATGGAATTTAAAGAAATCTGTACTGTTTTCATAATTACCTCCTTAAATGAAACTGTTATTTAAACTGCCCTGTAGCTTATAATGTGTGGTCACTGGAGAATTTTGCCATGACCAGTCCCTTAGTACATATTAATGTTTGGGCGAACAAAAGTCAAGGATAAAACAGTACAAAAAACTGTAATATTATAAGAGGTTTGACATGAAAAGTGTAGCATTTCACAATCTAGGCTGCAAGGTGAATTCTTACGAAGCGGAAGTGATGCAGCAATTGTTACAGGAAAAGGGCTATCTTATTGTGCCTTTTGATAAAAAAGCAGACATTTATATCGTAAATACCTGTACTGTCACCAATATTGCGGACAGAAAGAGCAGGCAGATGCTGCACCGCGCCAGGCAGCTGAATCCGGACGCTGTAGTGGCGGCGGTGGGCTGTTACGTGCAGACAGGGAGGGAGCAGCTTGAGAAGGATGACAGTGTGGACCTGATCATAGGCAACAACCGCAAGAAAGATATCGCGGCGATCCTGGAGGAATTTATGAGTGAGCGGAACAGGGATGTCCCGGAAGGAGCAGGCAGGAGCGTCGGCCTGGAGCCTGAGCCGGACAAGACCCTGCATGGCACCACGGTCCTCGATATTGCTCATACCTGTGAATATGAGGAAATGACGCTGAAGCGTCCTGCGGAGCACACCAGGGCATATATCAAGATCCAGGACGGATGCAACCAATTCTGCTCTTACTGCGCGATTCCCTATGCCAGGGGACGTGTGCGCAGCCGTCAGGCGGACAGCATCCTGGAGGAGGTGCGGGGCATTGCCGCCGCAGGGTTTCGGGAGGTGGTGCTCACGGGCATCCATCTCAGTTCTTACGGCATGGATACCGGAGCCTCTCTGGTGGAGCTGGCGGAGCGGCTTCAGGAGGTGGAAGGAATCAGCCGCATACGCCTGGGCTCGCTGGAACCCCGTATTATCACGGAGGAGACGGCGGGGCGTCTGGCAGCAATCCCGGGGCTGTGCCCTCATTTCCATCTTTCCCTCCAGAGCGGTTGTGACACCACCCTTAAGAGGATGAATAGACACTATACCACAGGGGAATACTGTCAAAGTGTGGAATATTTGCGGAAATATTTTGACCGTCCTGCAATCACCACGGACGTGATCGTGGGATTTCCCGGGGAAACGGAGGATGAGTTTGCGCAGACAAAGGCATTTCTGGAGAAGGTGTGCTTTTACGAGATGCATATTTTCAAGTATTCCAGAAGGGCCGGGACAGCGGCGGCATCCATGCCGGGGCAGGTGTCGGAGCAGGTCAAGGCACAGCGCAGCGAGGAGCTGTTTGCAATGGAGCGGAGGCAGTCCAGGGAGTTCCGCCGTGCATACATAGGGAATGAGGCAGAAGTACTTCTGGAAGAAAGGATGGACACAGAAGGCGGCGCCTATATCATGGGGCATACCAGGGATTATGTGAAGGTGGCGGTAAAGCTGCCGGAGGGGGGATCCGCTGCAGCTGCGCAGGCAGGTCCCAGCTTAGATCCCAACACCGTGATAAAGGTGCCGGTCAGTGACTTTCTCACAGATGATATATTGATGTAGCTTGTTTTTTTGGAACAAATGATGTATAGTAATAAGAGAAAATGTCGGAGGTCCGCTTTTAGTTTTTTTCGGGACAGGAAATGCGGCGAAAGGATAAAGACGAGGTAAAACATGCGGGACTTGGGAAATACACAATACTTCAAGGTTGGGGCAGAAACTGAGACCGGTGCAGAGGCGGTGTTGTCGACGGTATACGAGGCGTTGACGGAGAAAGGGTACAATCCGGTAAACCAGATTGTGGGATACATTATGAGCGGGGATCCTACTTACATTACCAGCCACAAAAATGCCAGAAGCCTGATCATGAAAGTGGAGCGGGATGAGCTGGTGGAACAGCTTCTGGAGGAATATATCCGCGCCAAGGGCTGGAAAGCAGGGTGAGAAGTCATATGAGGATCATGGGTTTGGATTTTGGCTCCAAGACGGTGGGCGTGGCGGTCAGCGATGAACTGCTTCTGACGGCGCAGGGGCTGGAGATCATCCGCCGCAAGGAGGAGAATAAGCTGCGCCGGACGCTGGCGCGTATTGAGGAACTGATCGTAGAGTACGGGGTGGAGGAGATTGTCCTGGGTCTGCCTATCAATATGAACGCCACGGAGGGCGAGAGGGCGAAGCTTACCCTGGAGTTTCGGGAGAAGCTGGAACGCAGGACAGGCCTGCCCGTGGTTATGTGGGACGAGCGCCTGACTACGGTGGCGGCTGACAAGGCCATGATAGAGGCGGGAATCCGCAGGGAACACCGCAGGGAATACGTGGATATGATAGCAGCGGTCCTGATTCTGCAGGGCTATCTGGACAGGAAGAGCATGAAGGCGGATTAGAACGGAGATTTTATGGCAAAACTGGAAAAAATAACATTTAATCCTGACGGGGAGGATCCGGTAGAATTTTTTGTGCTGGAACAGACCCGCATTGGGGGAGTCAGCTATGTCCTTGTAACGGATTTTGAAGAAGGAGACGGGGAAGCTCTTATTTTGAAGGACATTTCCAGAGACGGAGACGAGGAAAGCGTGTTTACCATTGTATCCGACGACGATGAGCTGGCGGCTGTGGCAGGCGTGTTTGAAAATATGCTGGATGATGTAAAATTTGTGTGACCTGCAGCTAAGCGGCAGGGGCATTCCCTTACTGTGGGGCTCAGCGGGGGAGCCTCAGGGGGAAATGGCTGCTGTCGGGTCTGTACGCGCATGCCCGGCTCCGGACGGTAACAGAATTTATGGAGGAGATTTGGAGGAGATTTAGAATTGAAGAAAAAAGATAATAACGTATGCTCCGGATTAAAGGTCATTCCTTTGGGCGGACTGGAGCAAATCGGATTGAATATTACTGCCTTCGAGTATGAGGACAGTATTATTGTGGTAGACTGCGGTCTGTCCTTCCCGGCGGACGACATGCTGGGGATCGACCTGGTCATACCGGATGTGACTTATTTAAAGGACAATATAGACAGGGTGAAGGGATTTGTGATCACCCACGGCCATGAGGATCATATCGGCGCGCTGCCCTATGTGCTGAGGGAGATTAACGTACCCCTTTATGCAACGCGGCTGACCATGGGCATTATTGAGAACAAGCTGCGTGAGCACAATCTGATGAAGGGCACCAAGCGCAAGGTGGTGAAATTTGGGCAGTCCATCAATATGGGGCAGTTCCGGGTGGAATTTATCCGCACCAACCACAGTATCGTGGACGCGGCGGCGCTGGCAATCTATTCTCCAGCCGGTGTTGTGGTACACACGGGAGATTTCAAGGTTGACTATACGCCTGTGTTTGGGGATGCCATTGACCTGCAGCGCTTTGCAGAGATCGGCAAGAAGGGTGTGCTTGCCCTGATGTGCGACTCCACCAACGCGGAACGTCCGGGCTTTACGCCTTCCGAGAAGACGGTGGGGAAGATATTCGACAACCTTTTCGAGGAACATAAGAATACAAGGATTTTTGTGGCTACCTTTGCCTCAAATGTGGACCGGGTGCAGCAGATCATCAATACGGCATACAAATTCGGAAGGAAGGTCTGCGTCGAGGGAAGGAGCATGGTGAGCGTTATCGAGACGGCGCGGAACCTGGGCTGCATCAGCATTCCCGATAATACATTGATAGAGATAGAACAGATGAAGAACTATCCTGATGAGCAGCAGGTCATTATCACCACCGGCAGCCAGGGGGAGAGCATGGCGGCGCTGAGCCGCATGGCGGGCGGCATGCACCGCAAGATTACAATCGGGGCGGGAGACACCGTTATCTTCTCGTCAAACCCCATACCCGGAAACGAGAAGTCCGTTACCAAGGTCATTAACGAGCTGCTGAGGAAAGGAGCGGACGTCATTTTCCAGGATGCCCATGTGTCGGGGCATGCCTGCCAGGAGGAGATCAAGCTGATCTATACCCTGATCCGCCCCAAGTATGCGATTCCCGTACATGGCGAGTTCAAGCATCTGAAGGCCCAGGCGAAGATTGCCCAGAGCCTTGGCATAGACAAGGAAAATATTTTTATCCTGTCCTCCGGCGACGTGCTGGAGCTGAGGGCGGAGAATGCAAAAGTCACCGGCAAGGTGCCTGTGGGGGCAATCCTGGTGGACGGGCTTGGCGTCGGGGATGTGGGAAATGTGGTGCTGCGCGACAGGCAGCATCTGGCGGAGGACGGCATCATGGTGGTTGTGATGAGCCTGGACAGGGGCAGCGGGCAGCTGGTTGCCGGACCGGACATTGTGTCCAGAGGTTTTGTGTATGTAAAGGAGTCCGACGAACTCATCGACGAGGCGCGCCATATTGTGGATGAGGCGATCCAGAAATGTCTTGACAGAGGTGTCACGGACTGGGGCAAGCTGAAAAATACCACAAAGGATACTCTCAGCGATTATGTCTGGAAGAAGACAAAGCGCCGTCCGATGATCCTGCCTATTATCATGGAGGTCGATTGAGAATGTGGAGAGGTACGTGGGATAAAATGCAGAACATCAACCGCCTTGACAGCGCGACGGAAGCGTTGATCAAAGCAGTGCTTGCCACGGAAGAATATCAGGTTTACGCCGCGGAGCTGAACAAGGTGAAGGAGTTTCCGGAGCTGAAAGTGCAGCTTGATGATTTCCGCAGGAGGAATTTTGAGCTGCAGTCCAGCGCGGACAATGATTTCAACAAGCTGGAGCAGTTTGAAAAGGAATATGCTGCTTTCCGCGAAAATATCCTGGTGCAGGATTTTCTTGCGGCGGAGCTGGATCTGTGCAGGCTGATACAGGATCTGAACATGCGTATCACCGCGGCGCTGCAGTTTGAATAGAGACGAGGAGCATTATGAAACCGATCAATATAATCGGCGCCGTGGCAGGCGTCATATTGAAAGTTGTCGTTGCGATACTGGCAGTGTTTTATACCTATCAGGGCGCAATGCTGTGTTATGACTACGGCTATCGTGTGTTTGCCGAGCCGGCGATGGATGACGGCGAGGGAAGGACGGTTACGGTGACTGTCACAGAGGATATGTCCCCGCAGGATATCGGAAAGCTCTTTAAAAGCATAGGGCTGGTGAGGGATGATGTGTTGTTTATGCTGCAATATTATTTTTCCGAGTATTATAAGGATGTAAAACCCGGGACCTTTGAACTCAGCACCACCATGACCTCCGAGGAAATGATGGCGGTCATGGCGGCGCAGGCGGGGGATGACGGCTCCAAGGCATCGCAGTGACACGGAGAATTCACATGATCATAGATGAAAGAATGGCTGCCTTTATCGACTCGCTTGATAAAGGCAACACTCCTTTTTTGGACGAAATAGAAAAGAATGCGCTGGCGCAGCAGGTGCCTGTCATCAGAAAATCCACACAGAGCCTGCTGAAATTCCTGCTTGCGCTCACAAGGCCTGGGAACATCCTGGAAGTAGGGACTGCAGTGGGCTTTTCTGCGCTGCTGATGGACCAATACAGCCCGGAGGGCTGCCATATCACCACCATAGAGAAATATGGGAAACGCATTCCCGACGCCCGGGATAATTTCAAACGCGCCGGCGCGGAAGACAGGATCGCCCTGCTGGAAGGCGATGCCGCGGAACGATTGAAGGAACTGGAAGGCTCCTATGATTTTGTCTTCATGGATGCCGCAAAGGGGCAGTACATTAACTTCCTGCCGGATATCCTGCGCCTGCTGGCGCCGGGGGGGATACTGATCTCTGACAATGTGCTTCAGGACGGGGACGTCATAGAATCCCGTTTTGCCGTGACAAGGCGCAACCGCACCATACATGCCAGGATGAGGGAATATCTCTATGAGCTCAAGCATAATGACCTGCTGGAAACGGTGGTGCTTCCGGTGGGGGACGGCGTGACCCTGAGCATGAAACATGCAGAAGCCTTGTAATCCGGAGTGTGTTCCTGATTTTTGTGTCAGGGCAAGGCGGGAGGAGGCGATGCGGAGGCATCAGCGCAGCAGGGCGGATGCCCTGCTGTCTGCAAAGGAAGCGTTGGATGCAGTGAGAGGCTGTGGAAGCATTTTATGAAAGCATTGCAGGCTGTCCACAGCGGCTGGTGCGTGGGAGTTTCAGGTAGAAAGGAATGGAAACCATGACGGATAAGAAGAAGCCGGAGCTTCTGGTGCCGGCAAGCAGCCTTGAAGTATTGAAGACGGCTGTCACATTTGGCGCGGATGCGGTATATATCGGCGGAGAAGCATTTGGCCTGCGGGCTAAGGCAAAAAATTTTTCCATGGAAGAAATGGCGGAAGGGATTGTTTTTGCACATGAACACGGCGTGAAGGTCTATGTCACCGCG
Organism: uncultured Lachnospiraceae bacterium; assembly: GCA_948470905.1. GTDB lineage: Bacteria > Bacillota > Clostridia > Lachnospirales > Lachnospiraceae > Acetatifactor. The sequence continues at coordinate 56,878 of CAOKQK010000006.1, forward strand.
AATATTCTGGCACACAATGAGGATCTGGAGGGTGCGCGCGTATATTTTCAAGAGCTTCGGGATATGAGGCCCGGGCATTGCGACGCTCTGATCATCTCCGATCCCGGCATGTTTACCATTGCCAGGGAGGTCTGGCCGGATGCGGAGATCCATATCTCTACCCAGGCGAACAATACCAACTACGAGACGTACCTGTTCTGGAGGAGGCTGGGGGCGAAAAGGGTGGTGTCTGCCAGAGAGCTTTCCCTGCGGGAGATCCGCACCATAAGGGAGCATATCCCCGCAGAGATGGAGATTGAGAGCTTTGTGCATGGGGCCATGTGCATTTCTTATTCCGGACGCTGCCTTCTCAGCAATTTCCTGACCGGGAGGGATGCCAACCAGGGTTCCTGCACCCATCCCTGCCGTTGGAAATATGCGGTGGTGGAGGAGACAAGGCCCGGAGAATATATGCCGGTTTTTGAGAATGAGAGAGGCACTTATCTTTTTAATTCCAGGGATTTGTGCATGATAGAGCACATTCCCGAGCTGGTGAAAGCGGGCATTGACAGCTTCAAGATCGAAGGGCGCATGAAGACGGCTCTGTATGTGGCTACGGTGGCGCGGACCTACCGAAGGGCAATTGATGATTACTTTGCAGACGAGGAGCTTTACCTTCGGAATATGGCATGGTACAAGGCGGAAATCGCCAAGTGTACCCATCGCCGGTATACCACGGGTTTTTATTTCGGTGTGCCTACAGCTGATCATGACGAGCCGGAGACTTGCCGTGGGAAGTCCACAGCCAAGATGCAGATTTACGATGACAGCACCTATATCAATGAGTACACATATCTTGGGATGGTGGAGGAAGTAAAAAGCGTTCAGGCTTGCTGGATCCGCATCCAGCAGCGCAACAAGTTTGCTGTGGGCGACACCATAGAGCTCATGAAGCCGGACGGAACGAATATTCCTGTTGTCCCGGAGGCAATGTACAGTCTGGAGGGAGAGCCCATGGAAAGCTGCCCTCATGCAAAACAAATGCTGTGGGTGAAGCTGTCCGCGCAGGACAAAACGGGAGCTGTCGGTGAATTCGCTGCGGCAGAAGTATATGATATACTGCGGGTAAGAGGCAAAGAGGCTTGATGCAGAAGGCTGCAGAAGGGAGTCAGACGGTTGGAGCAGGAGCTGAAAAAGAATAGGATCCAGGGGCAAAAAATACAGGAAATACTGATCTTTACAGTTTTTTTCCTGATATTGCTGGCAATACACTTGTTTATAGAGGCAGATTTTGGCGATGACCTACATTATGCCTCGGAGTGGGGAAAAGAACCGTTAAGGGTATTTCTGCGGGACAGATATGACTGGTGGTCATCCCGTGTGGTCATTGAAGCTGCCATGCTGCCCCTGACGGCGGCGCCGGTCTGGGTGTGGAAGCTTTTGAACATAGGGATGGTGCTTCTTCTGATCCTGAACACTGCGGATCTTTTTGCTGCAGGGCGAAAGGTACAGGCGCAGGTCTTTGCTTTTGCCGGGCTCTGGATGGTTCCCCTGCTGACTATAAACGGCGCGGGATGGATCACCACGACCACTAACTATCTGTGGGTGCTCTCCCTGGGGCTTGTAGCCCTGCGTCCCCTGAAGCATTGGCTCTGCCGGGAGAAATGTGCCAAGTGGGAATACCTGATATGCCCCCTGTGTACGATATATGCAGCGAATATGGAGCAGATGGGGGCGATCCTGTGCGGTGCATATCTGGTCTGCGGCATTTATCTGTTGGTCAGAGACAGGAAATTGTCTTTCTTTTACCTGGTGCAGCTGTTTCTGGCAATGGGGATGCTGTATTATATACTGTCCTCACCCGGAAACGGCTGGCGGAATCTGCATGAGATCGAGCAGTATTTTCCGGAATTTGAATCCTTAAGCCTTTGGGACAAGCTGCATATGGGCTTTCTGGAAACGGGCCAGTATTACCTGACAGGGGGAGATAAGCGGGGCTGTTTTGTTTTTGCCCTGCTGTCGGGAACGCTCTTTGCGTCGGCGCTGCAGAAGATGGCAAAGAGTGGGAACAGGGCAGAGGAAATCTGCCCGGCAGAAGGAAAGCATCCGGCGGAAAGGAAACGCCTTGCAGGCTGGTGCGGGCTGCTTGCTGCCCTGGTGCCTGTGGCCTTTTACTGGGGCGTTGGGCATTTGGGCAGTTATCTTCTGAGCCGGGGGGCATTTCCAAGAGGAGGGCATATTGTGGGGGTGCTCTGCGGCAATCACAGCCTGCCGGGGCTGGGGGAGTACCCGGCGGGGCTTGTAGCGCTGCAGACAGCAGTGTATCTGTTCGTACTCCTCTGTACGGCGCTTACCGTCTGGTTTGTACATGGAAAGAGTGAGGAGACACTGCTGGAGTGGACCGTGCTGGCGGCGGGCTTTACCTCCCGAGTCATCATTGGCCTTTCGCCTACCATCTACGTTTCGGGGGAACGCACGGCGCTCTTTTGTTCTGCGGCATTTTTGATCGTAGCCTTTCGCAACATACAGATATTTTGGGGCAAAACGGCGGACTGGCGGGGCAAAGCGGCGATGTCTGTCCATGTGGCGCTTCTTATGGCAGGGACCCTGTATTGCAACAAACCATATATTTTTTAAAAATAGGGCTTGCATTTTAGAGCGAGATAGTGTATTTTATAAGAAATGAAGCATAGGATTCATTCCTATACAGGTATTTGAGAACAAAGATGTTCCAATAGTAACTCGTTTACTGTGGGGCATTTTTTGCTTATGTGAACAGGTTCCGGGGAGGATTTGCCGGCAGGACTGGCGGGCGCCCGGTGCTGTAGCAGGGAAAAGGGTGCCGTATGGGGAACAGGAAAGGGAGAATGAAGATGAGCGATGTATTGAACGTAGAAGAACTCTTTGCCGGCAAGGTCTTTACGTTAGGCAAGATGAGAGAGAGGCTGCCGAAAAATGTGTACAAAGAGGTCAAAAAGGTCATGGATCAGGGCGGCGAGCTGTCGCCGGCAGCAGCGGATGTGGTGGCAAAGGCCATGAAGGACTGGGCGGTAGAAAACGGCGCCACTCATTATACCCATTGGTTCCAGCCCCTGACCGGCATTACTGCCGAGAAGCATGATGCATTTGTGACCCATCCGGACGCAGACGGCAGGATGATGATGGACTTTTCCGGCAAGGAGCTGATCAAGGGCGAGCCCGATGCATCTTCCTTCCCCTCAGGAGGGCTTCGTGCGACCTTTGAGGCAAGGGGATATACTGTGTGGGATATCACTTCCCCCGCATTTCTGAAAGAAGATGCAACGGGTGTTATTTTATGCATTCCCACGGCATTCTGTTCCTACACCGGCGAAGCGCTGGACAAGAAAACTCCCCTCCTGCGCTCCATGGAAGCCATCAGCGAACAGGCGCTCCGCATTGTGAGACTGTTTGGCAACACGGGGGCTACCAAGGTAGTGCCCAGCGTGGGACCGGAGCAGGAATATTTCCTTGTGGACCGGGAGAAATATTTACAGCGTGATGACCTGATATTTGCGGGACGCACCCTGTTCGGGGCGCCTGCGCCAAAGGGACAGGAGCTGGAGGATCATTATTTCGGCACGATCCGGGAGAGAGTGGGCTCTTATATGAAAGACCTGAACATAGAGCTGTGGAAGCTGGGCGTGACGGCAAAGACCCAGCACAACGAGGTCGCTCCCGCGCAGCATGAGCTGGCGCCCATCTATGAGACGGCAAATATCGCAGTGGACCACAACCAGCTGGTCATGGAGACCATGAAGAAAGTAGCGGGACGCCATGGCATGACCTGCCTGCTCCACGAGAAGCCCTTTGCGGGAGTCAATGGTTCCGGCAAACATAACAACTGGTCCCTGGGTACGGATAACGGCGTCAACCTCCTTGATCCCGGCGACACCCCCAACGCCAACATACAGTTTCTTCTTGTGCTGGCATGTATTATGAAAGCGGTTGACACACATGCCGACCTGCTCCGCCAGAGTGCGGCTGATGTGGGAAATGACCACAGGCTGGGCGCCAACGAGGCTCCTCCTGCCATCATGTCCATATTCCTTGGGGAACAGCTGGAGGACGTGGTAAAGCAGCTGATCGAGACAGGAGAGGCGGCACATTTGATCGAGGGCGGCAAGCTGGAGACGGGCGTTTCTACCCTGCCTGATTTTGAGAAAGATGCCACCGACCGTAACAGGACGTCACCCTTCGCCTTCACCGGCAACAAGTTTGAATTCCGCATGGTGGGCAGCGCGGATTCCATCGCCAGCCCCAACACCACCTTGAACGCCATTGTGGCGGAGGCATTCTGCGAGGCGGCTGATATCCTGGAGAAAGCCGAAGACTTTGAACTGGCGGTACACGACCTGATCAAGGAGTATGTGACAAAGCACCAGAGGATTGTCTTTAACGGCGACGGCTATTCCGACGAGTGGGTGAAAGAGGCCGCAAGGCGCGGACTGCCCAACATCAAGTCCATGGTGGAGGCAGCGTCCACGCTGACCACCGAAAAGGCGGTAAAGCTATTCGAGAAGTTTGGCATTTTTACGAAGGTTGAGCTGGAGTCCCACGAGGAGATTATTTACGAGACTTACGCAAAGACCATTAACATAGAGGCTCTCACCATGATCGACATGGCAAGCAAGAAATACATTCCTGCTGTCATCAGATACAGCAGGTCCCTTGCGGATACTGTGATCGCGGTAAGGGAGGCAGGCGCCGACGCATCCGTTCAGGCAGAGCTGCTTTCGGAGGTCAGCACAAAGCTGGCAGCAGCGAAAGAAGCGCTGGCAAAATTAAAGGCAGCAACAGCCCAGGCTTCCGCCATGGAGGATGTGAAAAAGAGGGCGTTCTTTTACAAAGATACTGTCAGGGATGCCATGGATGCCCTCCGTGTGCCCATCGACGAGCTGGAAATGATCGTGGATAAGGAGATATGGCCAGTACCTACATACGGTGAGCTGACCTTTGAGGTCTGATCCCTTGACAAAAACCCCCGGCACTGCCGGGGGTTTTTGCGGAAAAGTATTTTGTTACATCTTATTTAATGGGCTCTCATTTACTGGCGGATAATGTTTGTCAGTAATTTTAACAGCCTCTCTTTCAATAATTGGCTTGTAGCTTTTCCGTCGCTTCTGTACATTTCAACGCACACAGGCTCCTCCGCGATGGTGATGGCCTCTGCGTTTCTGACCAGGTTGATAAATATTTCACAGGATTTTGGCGCTAAGGCTTCCAATGTATGGAAATAATCCAGATCAATATCCAAAATATAGTGTTTTGCAAGAATTCCCTTTTCTGAAATGACACCTTTGCACATCCTGGATAATACCATCAGTTTCTCCTTCAGAAAAGTGTCTTCCAGTACCAGATTGTCAAAGTCGTCTCCCCATTCGCATTCTCCCTCCGGTTGGAACGGTGGTATACAGATGTCCGCAGGCTCGTAATCTCTTTGCGCGGATGGGGTAATTTGATAATCGCCTTCTGCTACACTCCGCATATATTCCCGATCGCAGCTGCTCCATTTTGCAAGCCTTTCCGTCTCCTGAACAGACTGCGGCATGTCTGATGAGTTATCATGGCTGAGAATTAAGGCTTTCTTAAAAATGCCCATTTGGAGCGCTGTCCGGATTTGTTCATCATTTCTCAGCTTAGGGAGGGCGGATACGATACTGTCCGGATTCAGGTAGTCCAGGTCAGTCATCAATTTCTGCCTTGTCACGGAGGGATTATAATAACAATAATGTGTAAACGGCTCAATAATATCCTTATGGTGGTCCATGGAGAAAAGCCAAAGTTCCTCGTCAGGTTTTTCTCTCTTAATGCTTGCCCACGGAATCAGTGCGTGATGGTGATGTTCAAATATAAATATTTTCTTATCACCTATGGACGTCTCTTGAATACATTTCCCCATTGTCTTATAACTCCTTTTTCATTTTATTCCCGCGGGCAATGAGTCACAAGTCCAGAGAAGTAAACTTCCTTAAAGTTTACTTCTCTGGGACCCTGACGAATGCCGCGCGGGTAACAATGCCCTAAAGGACATGACCATAGGGTCACTTGGACGCATTGCGCTCTGCAGCGCTGCAAGCTTGATATCCCGCTGGTTGCAGCGAGGCCTTTGATTGATGTAAATAATTGCAGAAAGATTTGCGTATACTAAAATTGTAATCTTTTTGGACCTTGTTGTCAATAGATCTAATCATATTTATGTACAGCATAAAGGCAAAGACCAAAAATAGAAACAGACTGTCAGCGCCGCACGGCTTTGCGCCCTCTTATATCTTTGTATGACAGGAGGAGTAAGATGGAAATATCCATGGACATTAAAAAAGCGTAGAATTTTTGTCCCCAAATCCTAATTTGAGATACTATATAAGTGAAAAGGGGATATTATTTTTACAAAGGTTTTACCGGAAGAACGCAAGGCCTGCGTTCTTCCCCAGGGAGAGGAACACATAACCGCAAAAGACCGGATTATGCGGGTATCGTGTGCCCTTCCCATATGCGAGGAGGTACGGCGGTGAGCGGTGGACATGGGATGGCGCAGAACTATATCAGGGAATACACGGAGAATTATATGGAGAAAATGTTTTATTTCTGCCTGAAGAAGACAGGAGGCCAGCAGGAGGCGGAGGACCTGGCTTCTGACATAACACTGAGCATTTTTGCCCAGCTGCGAAAGGGTGTCATTCCCGAACATTTCAGCGCATGGGTGTGGCAGATCGCCCGCAACCGCTACAGTAAATGGGCGGACGGAAGGCATAAAAGGGCAGAGAACGTTTCCGGAACGGATATCGGAGAATGTGAGATACCCGCCAAAGAGTCAGTGGAGGAGGGCTATATCAAAAGCGAGGAGATTGCACTCCTGAGACGGGAAATGGCTTTTATCTGTGCCGATTACCGAAAGGTGCTGGTGCCGTACTACATAGAGGACAAGCCGATCCGCCAGATAGCGGAGAAGCTTGGCATGACCGTGGAAGCCGTCAAAAAGCGCCTTGCCCGCGCACGAAAAATATTACGAGGAGGAATGGATATGGCAAGAGAATTTGGAATCAAAAGTTACAATCCGGAGGAGATCCGTATTGCTTCAAGCGGCTCTCAGCCCAGCGGTTTGCCCTGGAGCGTTATGGACAGGAAAATCCCCAAAAACATTCTGCTGCAGGCAAGCAACAATCCCTCCACCATCGAGGAGCTGTCTGTTGAGTTGGGGGTGGCCATGCCCTATATGGAGGAAGAAGTGGGCAGATTAGTCAAAGCTACGCTTCTAAACAGGCTGAATGACAAAAAATATGTCACAAATTTCCTGATAGAAAGCAGGGAATGCCAGCATGAGATTTATCAGGCTCAGAGGAAAGGTTCCGGAGAGCGCAGCAGGCTGGCGGACAGGATCGCGGAGGATTTGATCCCAAAGGTGAGGGAGCTGGGGATAGCCGGGGACAACATAAGCGATGCCGATATAAAATGGTGGCTGGTCATTTATATCATTGACTTCTGCACCCAAAATGTGAATGGATATCAGATAGAGTGGCCGGAGCCCAGGGCAAACGGAGAAACCTGGGGAGTTATCGGCTATGAGTCCACGAAGCTTCCGGAGAAATGCTTTTCGGGACACAGCGGATGGGGCACGAAAAATGCCATGTTCTTTCTCTATCAGGTAGACGATTACAATATGTGGGATCTTGTGGGGAAAATGAGCTGTGGGGAGGCAATGCTGCTGGCAGATATGATCAAAAATAAGCGCCCTCTGTCATCCCTGAGTGAATCGGAACAGGAGCTATGGAAAGAATCGGCCGGGAATAGAGGCATAGAGGGAAGATTTGCACACGAAGGTGCAGATGGTACGGTAATTCCGGATATTCTGATTTTTGAAGGTGACGCCATGAAAGAGGTGGAAGAAGCCATTGCGGCCCATCCTTCTTATGAAACGCTGCTGCAAGGCATTCAGTCCGCCTTTGACGGTACGGTGAAGGTGCTGAAAGAAAGCGGGAATGATATATTGCATACCCTGCTTTTCTATTGTGCGTCCATGGACATATGCCATCTCAGGATGATGACCATCCATGACGAGGTGGAAAGCGGCAGGCTGCAGGTGCCGGAAGACCCGTCCCGTAGCACCGCCGCCATGTGGCTGATATTCAGTTGAACATTCCTGGCAGACGTTCCAGCCGCGTCTTGGTGAAAGCTGGTTGGATCAGGCGGCGCCCGGCGCTTCACGGCGTGCCGCCCGGACCAGCTCTATGCAGGAATTCCCAGTTTTGTACGAAATAGAAGGCTGGAAGGTAATTGTTTTATATTTTTTACACTTTTCTCAAAAAAATTAAATTAGGGTATTGCAATTTGGAGATACTTCGTGTATAATCTATCAAGTAACAGGACAAAGGGCTATCGCCAAACGGTAAGGCAACGGACTCTGACTCCGTCATTTCAAGGTTCGAATCCTTGTAGCCCTGTTGTAAAAAGTTTCACAGCCTATGCTGTGGAACTTTTTTGTTACAACAGGGCTTGCCCTGCTCTAAGACCTCGGTGGAGAAATCTATCGGGGTCATTTTTTGTAGGAAAATCAAGGGTTTGCGAGGGTTAGGACTATCGTTGGGGCATTGGCGGGCAGCGGGAGGGATGAACGAAATCAGGAAGATTTTCCTGCTTTTTTCTGGAAAAGTAGAATGGATAGTGTATTTCATAGTGTATTGCCCTTGGGGCGAAAATGCCCGTAAGCTATGGGGAAATTTGGGACGAGGATACGCTTCCGGCGAAATGGAACTTCCCTTGTGGTATGAAAGCGAAAAGGTAGGTCTGGCGAGGTGAAAGGCCTGCGACAGATTTTGGAACTGTTCGGGCAGGCCGCTACTTCGTCGGACAATATTCTCGTGGCATTATGAATGCAACAATGAGATTGTAAAAAATAGGAGTATGTTTATAAATATATATTGTCAGCGTTTACGGAGAAACTTGTTATTTCATCGCATGCTATCTATAGGGAAGTTGGTTGATAAAGTCAATCACTTCCTTTTTTGGGTGCGCCCAGTATGGGCGCAATCTAATCGGTGAAAGTCCGTAACACGCCCTG
>CAOKQK010000007.1 GCA_948470905.1 uncultured Lachnospiraceae bacterium
CAGGCTTGATGCACAGCAAGCTGACGAAATATCAGGCTTGATGCACAGCAAGCTGACGAAATATCAGGCTTGATGCACAGCAAGCTGCGGGGATTTCGACCCTCGCGGCATTCGTCAAGGTCCCAGAGAAGCAAACTTTCAGGAAGTTTACCTCCTTGGACTTGTGACCCATTGCCTGCGGGAATAACTTGTCCCACACCCGTCATCTTTGGAACTGTATATATAGACTCCACAAAAACCACAATTCATTTATAAAGACCGTGTATTTATAATCCATAATCCCTGCGCCCTGCAACGTATACCAGGAAATACAGCACACCGCAAAACAAATCGCTACTACAAACAGCCGCCCTTTTCCCCTGAAACAGGATTTCTCCCCCGCTGCAAGACGTGCGGACAGCAGCACCGCCGTCAGGACAGCTGCCGCCGCGAACCACCAGCTGCCATAATCCACATACAGCTTTGTCAGAACAGGCGCCTGCCGGCGCATGATCTCATAGTTTCTGCCGGAATGAGACTCATAAGCGCCTCCGGACAGCTGTACCTGCAGGATCACAGGTGATGCGCAGTAGCCCAACACATCCCAGCCCACCTGTCGGATGATCATGGGACCATGGATATCCCAGGAACAGGCCGCCGCCTCCGCCAGAAGCGGTTTTGCCTCCCCGGCACTCATGGCAGCTTCTATCGCCGGCTTAAAGACTCTGTCCATATTTCCCGGATAATAAGTGCTCTCCCACACCGCGTCTGCCGTGGCTTCCTGTATTTCGTCAGGCATCCGCTCATAATCCACCCACAAGGTAGGCCAGCACAGCCTTTTTACCAAAGTCCATTCCATACCGGATATGTCGTTTTCCGCGCCCTGCTTTCCATCCAGGGAGCATGCTGCGAGTATGACTGCCGCTGCCACCCCCAGGAGCACCATGACCTTCAGACCCATTTTCGCCCCGGCAATCCCTCTGCTCTTAAACAACAGCATCAGCACCACCGGCACAGCCCCAAGAAAGATATATTCCGGCAAGAGCAGCGCCTGGACAAAATAGCACACCCAAAGCCCCGCAAACGGCACAGGGTCGAAAATCTCCCTATGCCCCAAAACCTCCGACCGCTCATAAAAATTTATATGGCTGAAAACTCTGCTGTGCCGGAAACTCCCCGCCGGCTCCAGCAGCTCACAGCAGAAAGAGAGCTGCAGCAGCCCTGCGGAACACACGAAGGAATAAGGCAGCAGCGCCATATGGCACTGCATTGCCATAGGCAGGGTCATGAGAGCCAGGCTCCCCCACAGCGCATACAACCTGTTCTTTTTGCGATTTTGATCCCTGCCTCCATTTAAAGACTTATCCCTGTTCTGACCTCTGCCTCCGTTTAGACACTTATCCCTGTTTTGATCCCTGCCTCCGGCATATAGGCACAGCCGGGAAACCAGACGCCCGCCCGCCGCAGCCGCAGCCAGAAGCTGCAGGACATACATCACAGGATATGCCTTTCCAAGCAGACGCACTGCCCCCCCGTAAATCCCTGTGGAAACCTCCGCGAAGTCCTGGACACTGGAGAAATTACATGCCATCCAGGCCAGTCCCAGCAGGATCTGGACGGAAAAGCCTATGAAGATAATCCCCCGTATGATCTTTCTAAACATAAAATTTCCTGACCATATCACAGATATAATCCACCTGTTCCAGAGTCAGCCCATAGTACATGGGCAGGCGCGCCAGACGTTCGCTTTCCCTCGTGGTATACCTGTCCTCCCCGTGGAACCTGCCAAATTTAAGTCCCGCAGCAGCGGTGTGCAGAGGTATATAATGGAATACCGACAAAATCCCGTTCTCCTTTAAATGCTGGATAAGTGCCGTCCTCTCCTCCATATCCGCAGCCTTGATATAAAACATATGCGCATTGTGTACGCAGCCTTCCGGCACCGTGGGAAGCTCAATCTTGCCCGCCTGCCGCAGAGGCTCCAGATTCCTGTAATACCGGTCCCAGATTTCCAGACGCGCGCGGTTGATCTCATCTGCGATCTCCAGCTGGGCATACAGGTAGGCGGCATTCATATCGCTGGGCAAATAAGAAGAACCATAGTTGACCCAGGTATACTTATCAATCTGCCCCCTGTAATACTTGCTGCGGTTTGTGCCCTTCTCGCGGATGATCTCCGCCTCCTCCACATATTTTCCATCGCGGATCAACAGTGCCCCGCCCTCTCCCATGCTGTAATTCTTAGTCTCATGGAAGCTGTAAGCCCCGAAGTCACCAATCGTCCCCAGCGCCTTTCCCTTATAAGCTGACATGACAGCCTGTGCCGCATCCTCGATGACAAACAGCCCATGACGCGCTGCAATCTCCATAATGGTATCCATCTCGCATGCCACCCCGGCATAATGGACCACCGCCACCGCCCGCGTCCGCTCCGTAACAGCCTCCTCGATCAGCTTCTCATCTATGTTCATGGTGTCCGGACGGATATCCACAAACACCGGCACCGCCCCCCGCAGCACAAAAGCGTTTGCCGTGGACACAAAGGTATAAGACGGCATGATCACCTCATCCCCGGGCATGATATCCGCAAGCAGCGCCGCAAGCTCCGTGGCATGAGTGCAGGATGTGGTCATCAGGCACTTTGCCGTCCCGGTCTTCTGCTCGATCCACTCATTGCACAGCTTTGTGTATTTTCCGTCGCCGCAGATCTTTTGATTTTTTACACATTCCTGAATGTAATCCATCGCCTTATCCGCATATGGCGGCACATTAAAATTTATCATGTCTGCACCTCCTTTGCGTGTCTTATCACGCATATCCTTATGAATTCCCCGTCTGCCCCTTTGCTGACCGGGGATTTTTCTTCACGCTTTCCCGCATATTATCCGTCACATGGCTGATGATATATTTGGGCCTGCCCTTCACTTCCTCGTAGATCCTGGCAATATAATGCCCGATGATCCCAAGGCTCAGCATCAAAAAGCCTCCCACGATCAGGATCAGCAGGATCACCGTGGTAAAGCCCTCCACCGCCGTCCCCATGAGAAATTTGACAAATGTCTGGATCCCCAGCACCGCGCTGAACAAAAGGAACACCAGCCCAATCACTGTCACCAGCTGCAGGGGAAGCGTGCTAAAGGAAGTGGCATTGGAAACAGCGTATTTCATCAGGCTCCAGAAGGACCATTTGCTCTCTCCGAACTGCCTCTCCTGAACCTCGTAATGCACCGTCTCCGTGCGGAAGCCTGCCCAGAAGCTCAGCGCACGGAAGAAGGTGTTGCGCTCCGGCAGCTCCAACAGCACATCCACCACCTTGCGGTCCAGCAGCTTAAAGTCCGAAGACGCGCTCATATCCATCCTGACCAGCCTGCTCATGATCCTGTAAAACAGTCCCGCAGAAAGCTTATGCGCCAGGCTTTCCCTGCCGCGGCTCAGCTTGATGCCTTCCACCACCTCAGCCCCCTCCTGCCAGAGCTTCCACATCTGGGGGATCACCTGCGGCGGGTGCTGCAGATCGCAGTCCATAACGATCACCGCATCGCCCGCAGCCAGCTCCAGCCCTGCAAAAATACCCGCCTCCTTGCCGAAATTGCGGCTGAATTCCGCGCCCTTGACGCATGGATTCCCCTCTGATGCCTTCCTGATCTCCGAAAAGGTAGCGTCGCGGGAGCCGTCGCTGATAAACACAAGCTCATATTCTATTTCGTTTTCCGTCAACAGATCAGCGAGCACCTTTGCCGTATTGGCAATATTCTGTTCCTCGTTGTACGCCGGCAGGACGATTGATAAAAGTGCCATTACCACACCTCATAATGGACGATTCCTGAGAACTGTAAATCAAAAACCCCGCAGCAAGCTGACGGGGTATCAAGCTTGATGCGCAGCAAGCTGCGGGGTATTTGACCCTCGCGGCATTCGTCAAGGTCCCAGAGAAGTAAACTTCTCGGACTTTGACTCATTGCCCGCGGGAATAAATCTTTACAGTTCCTTAACGTTTTACATTTTCTGTCTTGATATACATGACCCCGTCAATAATACGGACGGAATCTTCACCGGGGAAACTGTCCATCGCCACATATTCCTCCGAGTAATACACCTCCGACATAGCCTCGGCAGGCAGGATATTCAGGGTCGCCCCCAGGTAATTTCGGATAAAGGACTCATAATTTTTCCCTGTGTACAGCAGCACATCCCCGTTCATGCCGATCATGCCGCCGGTGACAGACAGCGTAAGGTCCGTGGGCGGAAACTGTTCATCCCCCACCACCCCCACCATGGCGATGGGAATGCCGGGATAATATCCTTCCGTCTGCTCTATCCTGTCCAGAAGGCGCAGGCAGTAAGCATAGGTCTTCTCATATCGCTTCTGCAGGTTCGTGTAGGCAATATTGTCTGTGAGCCCGTAGCAGAATATCAGCACAAATGCCGCCGCAAACGCTGCCCACTGCACGAGGATGCCGCCCCGCCGCTCATTTCCGCACACGCCACTGCCTTGCTGCTCATCGCTGCACATGCTGCCGCCCCGCTGCACATTTCCGCACACGCCACTGCCTTGCTGCTCATCGCTGCACATGCCGCCGCCCCGCTGCACATTGCCGGATTTCTCCGCCAACGCCACCGCCCCAATCAGGTACAGGACCCACTGATACCGCATCAACAGGTGATAAGTTACATCCGGCGATATCAGCAGTATCACGTTGGTGACAGCCGGAAGCACAAGGAGCGCTATCCCTATTATAACGAAAACTGCCGGATTCTTCCACCATTTTCTGCACTTTGCCATACAGCCAAGGACAAATACCACCGCCGCGGCCAGCAGGACACAGGCAAGCAGCCCGAAAACATTCTGGAACAGCACATTTCCCCTGAAAGTAAATGCGGCAAAATCCCGATACATTGCGCCCAGGGAATGCAGGAGCCCCTCTGCCCCAAAACCGGACATGCCATTTATCCCCTGGTAGGTATCCAGCTCCCTGCCCTGTATTTTCAGAAGGACCTGCAATATGACATAATAAAACACAACCCCCAGCACACCCATATAGAGATAGTGCAGCGCCTCCAAGAGGCACCCGCGCAGAGGATGTCTGTCCGCCTCCTTCCTCTCCCTGCAAAAAACCGTAAGAATCCCAAAGACAGCAAGGATCATTGCAAAAGACAGGTATCCCTGATAGATCCCAAGGCTGAAGGCAAGACAGACCGCCCCCGGCAGGAAGCCGCGCCGCCACTTCTTTGTAAAAAGCACCGAAAGTACCGAGAGCAGCAGCGCCAGCATATAGCCGTCCAGCGTAAATACATAGGCAAAGGTGGACGCAAGCGCGGGAAAAGATACCAAAAGCCCGCTGACCGCCACCACCGCCCAGCTCTCCCTGACCTCCAGGAACTCACACAGAGCCGCCGCTGTCAGGCTCAGAAAAAACAGCCCCAGCAGCCCTATGACCCAGGGCACCGTAAAGAAAGAGGACGCACCGCAGGCTGCCATCAGGAACCACCTTCCGGAGGTGATCATATTCTGGTCAAAATACATGCTTGCAAGCCCGTCGTGATTGGGAATATCACTGAGCAGCACAGGCATGTGGATCAGCAGCCCCAGCAGAAAAGCCGACAGAAAGCCAAGCCGCCACTGTTTCTTTATCTTACCATATCCGTTTTTCAATGCCTGTGCAGGTGAAAGCATGCTCCTCACCGTCCCTTCCTTTTCCATATCCAGTTCCATATCTGTTCTTACAGGCAGCTTACGGCATTCCTGACTGTCCCACCGCACCTGCCGCTTGTCCATATCACTTCCGACTGCGGTTTACTCGTAACAGTTCATTGACCTGTCTGAACTGTTACGTTTACTCCGACTGCATAAGCTGCTCCGCAATCTTCTCCGTAAGCAGTTTCATACCGTTCTCATTGGGATGCAGCCCATCCCTGCTGTAAAGCTTCCAGTCCTCCCACTTCTCATGGGGATACAGATCATGATACACATCTATGACCTCCAGATCCAGTTCTTCCGCCAGACGCAGATCCGCATTCACATAATCTTCCAGGACGCCCCCGCCGTTATCAGTCTCCTCACAGGTCTTCCCGTTTACGGTATACCATGTATATACAGGTGTAATAATAACAATACGCACCTTGGGATTTGCCCTCCTGAACGACCTTACCGCCGCCCTGACGGCACCCATAAAGGTATTCTCGTCATAGGGCGCCTGGGGATCCTCTATGGGCACGCCCGCATGATAATCGTTAAGCCCCTGCTGGATCAGTATGGTTCCCACCCCGGAAAAATCAATGGCATCCAGTCCGTCTATCACATCTCCAAAGTACTCTGTATTGCTCTCCCGCATAATGACCGACTGCTGCACTCCAAAATCACCGGACTCCACAGACTTCGCCAGCTCCACCAGACAAAACAGCCCTCTGGTATAGTCAAGCCGTCCCTCCGAATCTGTCCTGGCGGCGCAGGTGCCTCCAAAGGCTCCATTGTAGACGCTTTGCCCCAGTATCTGCTGCAGCTGCACGGAAACCGCCTGCTCATCCCTGATCTCTCCAAAGATACTGTCTCCAAAGATTACCATATCCACCGGCTGTCTCACAACAGACTTCTCCCGCGGCCGAAAAGAAACCAGGAAAAGAGCCGCAAATAATGCCCCTGCTATGACACCATATAAAATTTTACGCCCTGTATCTGTCCCCTGCATTATCCCTCTTTGCCCTGCCCAAACTATTCCGTCTTAGGCTTCTGTAGCTGTCCTTCCTGCTCTGAGCTCCTGTAGCTATTCTTCCTGTCCTAAGCTTCTGTGCCTGTTCTTCCTGTTCTGAGCCCCTGTATCTATTCTTCTTGTTCTGAGCTTCTGTAGCTGTTCTTCTTATTCTGAGCTCCTGTATCTATTCTTCCTATCCTAAGCTTCTGTGCCTGTTCTTCCTTAACGGGCGCACAATCTCTCTGCGATGCGCATGGCGCCCCTGCCGTCGACCACTTTCCTGAGTCTTTCGCTGAGGCTGCGACGCAGAGCAAAATCCTCCGCCAGACTGCCCATATGACTCACCACCTGGTCCAGCATTGCCTCTCCCTGCCTTAGATAATCCCCGCCAAAGCAAGCCAGCTTCTTATCCGCAAAGCCTTTGACAATACGCTCCTGGTTATCCACAAAAGAAAAGCAGATGACAGGCACCCCCACCGCGCTTAGCTCATACATGGTAGAACCGCCCGCCGACACCGCGATATCACTCTCCTGCATCAGACCGGACATATTGCTCACATTGCAGCATATACGGACATTTGCATGAGCACTCTCAATAGCCCTCAGCTCCGGCTGATGCACATTGTAAGCCCCGCTGACCACAAGATAGCGCAAGGCCGCCGTACGCGGATCGGACAGTGCCTTTTTCAAAAGCTGCCCGGCAAGATTATATGGATCGCTGCCCCCTGTCGTGACAAGCACTGTCTCCGCCTTTTCTCTGACAAAATATTCAATTCCCTCAAATTCACTCCTGAGCGGGACATAGTCCGTTCCCAGCAGATATCCGACGCCGGCTTCTCCTGCCTCTCCCACACCAAGCTGGCATCCGGCGCTGGCTTCTCCTGCCTCTCCCATACGCGGCTGGCTTCCGACGCTGGCTTCTCCCGTCCTTCCCACACCCGGCTGGCTTCCGGCGCTGGCTTCTCCTGCCTCTCCCATACGCGGCTGGCTTCCGACGCTGGCTTCTCCCGTCCTACCTGCGGCCGTCCCGTAAAGGGAGGCGTCCGCAAAAATATTATAGTTGATCAGCAGATCCGCCGACAGGTCTGTACGCACCATGTCATCCAGAATGCCCACAGGCACAGTCTGTCTGATCTCCCTCAAATAACGGGATGTTATATGATAACTGTCCGCCAGCAAAAAGTCCGGCTTATATTCCGCCACAATGCGGACAAGCTCCGGCAGCTCTGCCTCCATATTCCTGAAGTCAGAGTGCAGGACCCTGTAATCCTGCCCCTTATCTTTCAGAAGCGGCGTCCCCCTGTCATCCGCCGTGATAAAGCAGACCTGCTGCCCCCGCTGCCGTACGGCCCGCGCGATGGCAAGGCAGCGCATCATATGCCCCGTCCCGACCTTCTCGTTGGCATCAGCTCGGATCAAAATCATGGCTGTCCCCCAATGTTCTCTTGAAATCTGCAATCCTGTCTTCCCATGTGAAAGGATGCTCCTTTCGGATTGCCTCCAGCTCCCTCATACGATGGTAAGTCCCCTCCCCTGTCTGTCTGCGGGGTACAAGCTTCCCTGTCTTTATCTGTTCCCAGTTTTCCCGGAACAGATCCTGAATGTTTTCCAGAAGCTTGTCATAAGTGCTGGCAAAGGTCTCCTGTTCCTCGTCGAAGCTGCACTCCCTCTGGCAGAGAATATCTCCTGTGTCCAGACTCTTGTCCATCAGATGGATGGTGACGCCTTTGGGCGTGTCGTCCCAGAAGCTGAAGAAATTGGGCGCGGAACCTCTGTTAAAAGGAAGAAACGATGTATGCAGGTTGATGATCCTGCCCGGCATCTGCCCCAGCACCTCCTCCGGAATTATGTGCCTGTAATTAAAGCTCACAATAAAGGAAGGCGCAAGTTCCTCCACCATCTGGGGCGTCAGCTTATTTTCCACCTTATAAACCGCAGGCTCTCTCTGCTTCAGCCAGCGGTACAATCCTTCCGTATTGGCGTTGTTGGTGGCAAACAGCACTGCCCCCTTCTCAAGCGCTCCAAAAGAGACTGGCGTCCCCCTCTTAAGCTCCCTGTCCGCACGCATTCCCAGAATATCTCTGTAATACTTTGGCTTCAGGCCGTATCCGGGCCGGATAATGCGGGTGTTCTGTTCCGTCAGCTCCTCCCCTGCGGAAATATCCCTCACCGCAAAAACAGACCTGCGGAATACCATGCTGCTTTCCTCCTGGCTGCTGACACCATAGGAAACCTCTCCCAGCGCCGCCTCTGCCATGCGGACCTCCTGCACCATGGCCCTGTACTCCCCGGGCGTCATGGAAAAGGACGCATCAGGGTTCTCAATCTCACGGCTGAGACAGAAATGCTTCTCGATGACCGCCGCCCCCAGCGCCGCCGAAGTCACCGCGCTTAAGGAGCCCATGGAATGATCCGAGAGCCCGATGGGTATCTGAAAGCGTTCCTTCATATCCTGTATAGTCCTCAAATTCATCTGCGCCGGGTCCGCCGGATAGACGCTGGAGCACCGAAGCAGGACCAGCTGATGGTTCCCTGTTTTGTAGACAGCGTCCACAGCCTCCCTGATTTCCTCCAGAGTCGCCATGCCCGTGGACATAATGACAGGCTTTCCCTTGGAGGCGATATACTCCACCAGGGGCAGATCCACCATCTCAAAAGAGGCTATCTTATAGAATTCCAGCCCCAATCCCTCCAGGAAATTCACGGAAGTGGTGTCAAAGGGCGTTGACAGGAAATCAATGCCCACCCTGTCAGCCTCCTCCTTCAAAGCGCCCTGCCATTCCCAGGGCATGTATCCCTTGCCATAGAGCTGGTAAAGGTTCTCACCATTCCACGTTCCGTTCTGCACCTGAAAATATTTGTTGTCACAGTCGATGGTCAGCGTGTCCGGGGTATAGGTCTGAACCTTGATGCAGTCCGCGCCGCTCTCCTTTGCCGCATGGATGATCTCCTTTGCACGTTCCATGCTGCCCGCGTGATTCGCGGACATTTCCGCTATCATATACACAGGGCAGCCCTCACCGATATAGCGATTTCCTATCTTAACTCTCTGCACGTCTTTTCTCCTTTACCCCTCTGAGTCAATATGATTTTCCTGCCCCTCCGGCGTCCCGGTCGGTCCCCCCGCTGCAGGCACCAGGCATCCATTTTACAGCACCGCCCCACCTTCCGTCCTGCGGTGCCGTCAGATATTGTGTAACAGTTCAGACAACCCTTCCGCGAAGTCAAAATTGCGTTTCTATGCAATTTTGCGAGACTCGCAGGCGCCAAAATGAGTTTTCAACTCATTTTGTGTGCATCTACGTAACAGTTCAGTGACCTGTCTGAACTGTTACGATATTGTTACCTTTCATACTTCCATGAAGCAGCCGGTACTTTACCTCCGCGATCTCCCAGTCTTCCTCCGTATCAATGTCCTGGATCTCCATCTCCGGCAGGACAAGCGGCACAGTCCTGCTCATCACCAGCACATCCTGCTCATGAAAGCTCTGCACATTCAGACAGTAAAACTGTCCCGCATCATGATAATAAGGCTCCAGATCCTGAGAACGCGTCTGGGCATACTCAGGCCATTGAAACCGCAGGAAGCCGTCCCGGATAACCACGCAGCGCTGCGGCGGGAAGCTGAACTTAGCCACCGGCAGCACGCTGTCCGCGGCATTGTCCTCCAAAAGCCCCACGGCCTCCCGTAGCCTCTGCGCCGTCACAAAGGGCGCCGTTGGATAAATACAGCAAAGCACATCAAACCTTTCTCCCCTGCCCTCATATTCCTCAAGGACCTCCCTCAGCACCTCTCTCGTGGTGGCGAAATCGCCTGCGGTACGGCTGCTGCGCAGAAAAGGAACCTCCGCGCCGTACCTTCCGGCAGTCTCCGCAATCTCTTTATCCTCCGTGGACACCATCACCGTGTCAAACACACCCGCTTTCAGCGCCGCCTCAATGGAATACGCCAGAATGGGCTTTCCACAAAATTCCCTGATATTTTTCCGGGGGATCCGCTTGCTGCCTCCCCTTGCGGTGATAACTGCTATCCGTCTCATACTGACTCCCATCTGCCCGCCATCGGCTGGCATCTCTGCTTCTCACACACCCGCTCCACGACTGGCATCTCTTTCTCTCACACGCCCGCCACACAGCTGGCATCTCCTTCTCTCATGCGCCCGCCACACAGCTGGCATCTCTTTCTCTCACACGCCTGCCACACAGCTGGCATCTCTTTCTCTCACACGCCTGCCACACAGCTGGCATACTCTCGCATTTCGTTCCATATTTTACAGGCTTCCCCTCTCCAGCACCGCCTTCGCATTCTCCACCCGGTAGACCAAATCGCACTTTTCAATGGTCTGAAGCCTGTGGGCAATGATGATCAGCGTCTTTCTCCCGTGGAGCCTGTTGATGGAATCCATGACCGCCGCCTCCGTGTCATTGTCCAGGGCGGAGGTCGCCTCATCCAGCACCAGCACCTCAGGGTCATGGTACAGAGCCCTTGCAATGCCGATGCGCTGTCTCTGTCCTCCTGAAATCTGGATGCCCCTCTCACCGATTCCGGTGTCCACTCCTTCCGGAAGGGTCCTGACAAACTCGTCCAGCTGCGCCTCCTTTAAGACCTCCCACAGCCGCTCCTCGTCAATTTCTTCCTTCGGCACTCCAAACGCTACATTGCTGCGTATAGAGTCATCCAGCATGAATATCATCTGAGGGATATAGCCGATATTCTTCAGCCAGCCCCTGTAATTTTCCCTGATGTCCTTCCCATCCGCATAAATTGTGCCGGACTTAACCTCCAGAAGCCCCAGAAGGATGTCCGCAATGGTGCTTTTCCCTGATCCGGTGGTGCCAACAATACCCACCGCAGTCCCTACAGGGATTGTCATATCCGCATGGTCAAAGATCAGCTTAGCCCTGCTTGGATAGGAGTATGTGATGCCTTTGAGTTCAATGCACTTTCTGACAGGGAGCTTCTGCACATCCTGGGATGCAAAGGACATGTCCACCTTTTCTTCGTCAATCTCCTCCTGCAGGTTATCGCTGACTCCCAGGAAGCAGGGTTCACAATAGGCAATCTGGTTCATCTGCTGGTTGATACGGTTGACACAGGGCAGGAGCACAAAAGCGGCAGCCGCCAGCGTGGCAAAGGCATCCAGCATGTTCTCCACGGACTCTCCCTGCGCCACCCTGACAATCATGTAACCCATCATCGCCGCCACGCACACCGCCTCCATCAGAAGCTTCGGAATATTATTGTACAGGCTGTATTTCTGCACGGCATTCACATAGCCTTTTCCGCACTGCTTATACTCCTCCACAAAATATTGCTCCTTGCCGTTTACCTTGACCTCCTTGATCCCCTGCACAGTCTGGGATATCCATTTAAAAAGCCCGCTGTAATATTCCCGGTTCTCCTCCCCCGCCCTGTGCATCACAGGCTTTAATACCGCCTTGACCAGAAACATCAGGAGCGCCAGCACCACGGTCAGGGTAATAGTCATGACACCGTTGGTCATCAGACAGTAACTCACCACAAACAGGGACACCACGCCGTCCGACATGAGCTGCAGCATGGCAAGGATCATGGCGTACATATTGTTTACATCGGATGTGATATTCCTCTGCACCGCCGCCGTGTCCGCGCTCAGATAGAATTCATAGCCCTTGCGCAGGTAATTACGCATCATGCGTTCCGAAGTGCGGAACTGGTTCGTGTATACAAAGGCAAAAGTGAGCTTCTGCTGAAAAAAGAGAAAGACATTTTTCACAATGAAAACCACGATGAGAAGAACCATCACCATAATGGAAAAATCGGCGTAGCTCCCGCTGCCAAACAGCCTGTACATGGCTGCCACGGTCCTGCTGTTCTGGAGCGCGTTGTCATCTATGATCACATTCACCGCCTGCACCAGCATCCCCACCCCCGCCGTCTGCAGAAAGGCTCCGATGACCATAAGCACGATCAGCCCTGCCATGGTTCTTTTTTGTTTTTTATCCAATAACACGTTGAGTTTTTTCAGTATCCTGATCATCGCAGCCCCTCTCTATAACCCCTGGCTTCTATCTATTTTATCCCGCACACAGCCTGATACCTTCACGATCATTCTATTTTACCAGAAAATGCCTCCCAGGTAAAACCTTCCTGCAAATTTTTATAAAAAAATAATCAAAAACGTACAGTTCACACATCAGCTTATCCCGGCCGGCGTGTGAACCGTATCTCAAAAATGCACAATAATATAATCCCCCATATCCACAATGGAACCCTCTTTCGGGAAACCGGGCAGCCCCAGGGAATAATTTTCAATGGCAGGGTAGTCCTCCTCTTTTGTATAGGGGGTCAGCCCATAGCCGTGCATGGCAAAGAAACGCACCAGCTCTGTGTCGTCTCCAAAGGCACTCCGCCCCCAGTCTATGACGGACAGTTCGGGAGTCTGTGCGACCCAGACACCGTAATTTCGGTAAAATTTCTCCAATAAGTGCTGGTCTATGGGATCCGTCCAGCGCTTCATCCGATAGAACGTCTCCGTCCCATACTGCACATACGCATCCCCAATGATCTCTCTGGGGACGGCATACTGCCCTGTAAATACCACCGGCTTGGAGGTGTCAAAGCTTCTTTCCAGCTCCAGCGCGATCCTGTCCGCTGTGTTCCTCGCCGCCTCATACTTCATCCAATCCACATAAAACCAATGGTTCATGTCAAAACATTGGTTCCAGAGCACCGCGGTGAGCGCAAAGACCGCGGCAGCCCGCCAACCGTCTTTCAGGCAATGTACCGCATACAGCAGCAAAAAGGCCCCGTATGCGCACACAACAGGCAGGAACTGCGCAGTGCGGTAATAAGTTGCCTTTCCCTCTATCACTGCCAGGAGAAAACATACAAGCAGGCTTCCTGCCGTCAACACCGGTATCCACGCACTCCTCTGCCGAATGCCGCGCCAGACCGCAAAAACATTCATGAAAACAGCCGACCACACAAAGACCCTGACAGGGTAATATGCACAGGCAAACACGCCGTACATCACATACAGACGCTTTACCACCATGACAAATTTTGCCCCCGCCCCTTCCTGGAAAATCCATGCCAGCATCTCCGTGACAGAGCGCTGCACAGCCTCATCCCTCATGCCTCCCAGGTCAAACACCGCGATCACCAGGGCAATCATCACACTGCGCAGCACCACCGCAGCCAGGGCTGCCGCAGCCGCCAGCATAAGCGAAGGCACAATCTTGCGGGACACTCCCATATACTTTTCAGTCAGGAGAAGAAGCAGTACCCCCAGCAGCCACACGATCATAAAGGACTCATAACAGCCCAGTGCGACCCACAGAAAAATGATACTTCCAAGCCCTGTGGCCAGCAGGCTTTTCTGGTTCCCTGCAGCCTGCTTCATAAGCCTTTTGTCCACCAGCATCATGAATTCCCGAAAAAGGCACAGGCTGATCCCCGTGCAGAAATAGCCCACGGACACGCCATTGTGCAGGTAGTAGGTGTACACCTCGCTGATCAGGGGGCAGGAGATAAAGATACCGCCAAAAAAGAGGTAAGCCCCAAAGGGCGCCTTATCCCTGCAGACCATGCGCAGCAGGCTGCACCAGACCACAGCCGCCGCCATCAGGATCAGCACCCCCACAAGGTCAGTCATAAAAGGAGAGAACTCCGCCACATGGAACACCTTGTTCACAATATACAGGAACCATCTGCCCACAATGGCATTCAGCCCTTCCTCAAAATAATAGGCATAAGGCGTGTCGTCGATGCCCACCGTCTGGTGCGTCACCAGAAAGCCATAGCTGCACACCGCAGTCAGGCTCATAACCGCCATATATACTTTATTTTTTATAAAATAACGTGCTTGATCAAGCAAATCTTTCCACACCTCCATAGCCTGCTTCCCCTCTATACATTGAGGCTGCTGCTCTGCCCCGGCATCCGTACCCTGCTGCATACTATTTCCCTTCTATACACCGAAGCTGTATCAGGCGGATCAGCGCCTGAGCGTAAAGAAACCTTCCGTTTTCAGCCGGATGGCAACCGTCTGCCAGATAACTCATGCTGTTGGAGGCATCTATGCCCAGCTCATGATAATTGTCCATAAAGATTACACCGCTGTCCTGTGCGACACGCCCTGCCGCCTCCGCATAATCCGTAAGGGTGCCTCCCGCCTCCCCCTGCTTCTCCTGCCCCTGATCGAAATAGTCCACATAGTTGGGCGACGCCAGTATAATCTCCGCCTCCGGGAAGGCTTCCTTCAGATCCCGAAGACCGCTCCGGAGTGCGCCTGCGTAAGTGGAAACATCTGATAAATCCTGAGGATTCTCCACGGGAACTCCGTTGAAATAATCATTAAGCCCATAATTGACCACGAAGCACAGCCTCTTACCCTCGTGAACCTCCGCAAAATATGCCGCCATATCCTGGAGGCAGACTGATCCCTCCGGAAGCGCCGGGACCTTTCTCTGAAAGAAGCTGTCCAGGATCTCCGTAAAAGAATGCAGCCCCGGTCCCTCATAGCACGCCAGCGTCCCTCCAACTCCAAGGTTGTAGGCCCTGCAGCCGGACAGGGCGGCAACCGCATTGGGAATGGATGTGGTATTGGTATAATTTCCTATGACACTGTCCCCGAAAAAGACCAGACACCACTCAGAGAGATCCACAGGCGCAGGCGCTACCCTGGCATGGTCTATCTTTGCCGCCAATCCCTTATATGTGGCTGAAAAATTGTCCGCAGTGAGACGGTAATGCTGATCGCACATTGTCAGGAGCGCAAGATGCTTAGTGATCTCCCGGCTTGCCACCAGGGGCGCAGCATAATTGGTGTCATTCAGGATCATCCAGTCCTCGGCTCCCACAAAATAAACCTTCGCGTTGTCGCAGGCAAGCAGCTCCTCCGTAAGCTCCTCATAGGAGGCAAGCTGCTTCTCCGCTTCTTCCTTGCTCTGAGACGTCCAATAGCCCATGGAAGGGGCATTCATAAGAATCTGAAAGGTGGTGCCGGGATACGCCGCCACCATTTGGGCAAGCCTGTCATAATCCCCCGGCAGGAAGGGGAGCAGCTCCAGATTTACAAGGCTGATCTCATTCCCGCTGTCCAGGGCGGCTTCCAGATGATCGCCCAGATCATTGAAATTCCCGAAATACCCCGGAGCAGTCACCGTCTTTATGCCCAGATAATAAGAAAAGAAATCCGCCCCAACGGCATCCGCCCCCATGTCCTGATAAGGAACCATGGAAAAAAAGACAGAATCATACTCTGTCTGCCGGAGATAACCCAGCCTGGCACGCCTGAAAAAAGAGAACAGAACGCCCGCCGCCAAGGCTGCCACAACAACTGCGGCAACTGCCGCAGCAATAAGAAGACTCTTTTTTGACTGCTTCATAGCAACTCCTTTACTGCCCCCTGTCAATATCTCTGATACAGCACTGCCCCTTCCGCTTCCGCAAGCCTGACAAACCCTGCCGAAATACAGTTCTGTTCAATCTCTCCTCCCGGCACAACGCAGATATAACGGCACTGCAGACTGTCAAAATTCTCCAGGACATAATCCGGCATACAACAGCTGATGCCGAAGCCGCCGGGAAGCGCATACAGCAGCTGCCACCGGGTATTCACCGTCTGCCCGCCTGTGACATCACTGAACACCCACATTACCGAATTGTCGTAATCCGGCGCCCCGTCTTCCCGAAGCTCCATCTTATCCTCCAACAGCTCGCTCCACGCCTCCACCTGTGCTGCCCGTTCTTCCCTCACAAAGGGAACCTGGTAATCATAGGGATCCACCGCCATGTAAGAATAAAAATACGCAAATGTCACCCCGATCAGCATGGCCTTCTTAAAATATTTTGTCTCCATCAATGGGATCACAAACACTGCCGCCGCCATAAAGGTGAGCAGGTGCTTGCTCCCCTCCGTCAGCTTATACATCAAAAGCAGTGCAAAAGTCATCGCCACAAAGCTGAAGGCAAGGTGTACTTCTATGACCAGCATATTAAACAGCCTGCTGCGTTCCGAAGCCTGCTGATGGTCCCTTCTTTTCCGTCCCGCCAAATCCTTCCCATGCTCCTGCTTCCTCGGTTCCTTCAGATCCTTCCCAATCTCCCGTTCTTCCGGTTCCTCCAAATTCTTCCCCGTCTCCTGCTTCCCCGGTTCCTTCAAATCCTTCCCGCTCTCCGGCTTCCCCGGTTCCGACTGATCCTTCCCAATCTCCTGTTTCTCTGCTTTCTCCTGCAGGCGTAGCCTTCTCCACCTCCCAAAATCCACAAAGCTCTGCACCAGAAGCACCGCCATGCACGCCAGATATCCCGCGAAAAAGGCCCCCGAGGCAAGTCCCGTCCGAAATCCCTGCATGGTATGCCCCAGAAAATCCCGTCCCATATAATACAGCTTTGACAGCGTGTAGCGCAGCCCCCCGAACAGCCCTCTCTCAAAAAAGGCGGATACCCAGTCCGTAAAAAACAGAGGCGCGAAATACTCCGCTCCCAGATAGTGTTTCACCGCCGCATAAATGCCCAGGGTCGCGCCTATGACCGCAAGCGCCCCCAACGCGCCCCTGACACGGCTCTTTCTGATCCAGAAGTAAGCCGGTAGCAGCATGAACAGCAGCATGTACGGGCGCATCAGCGTCATGACCGACGACAGTACAAAGAGCAGTGCCAGCTTCCAGGCCTTCTCCCTGTTTAAATAATTCACCGCCAGGGAATAAAAGAGGATCAGCAGGCTGAAACAGATCACCTCCGGCATCACCGACAGCATATACCGGACAAAAGGCGTATAAAGGCAAAACAGCAAGGTCAGGATACCCAGCTGCTTCCACCCCGGCCGCACCAGCCATACGAACAGAAAAGCCGCCAGCGACATGAGAAAGATATTGCAGGCGACAGGCGACATCAGAGTCCAGCCAAAGGCAAGCCCCCACAGGATCCAGGGAAACACCAGCACCGGGCTCCACGCCGCAAAGGACAGCTTCAGGGCATGGCTCTCATTGAACCCAAAGTACCCCCGGGGATAGCCCCAGCCGATCATGCCCTCCACCTGCTTAAAATAAAAGAGCTCGTCATTCCACTCCGACTCCGGGAGATATACCTCCCCCAGGGTCCTGCCCTGCATGGCACAGTAAACAAGACTGCACATCAGGGGCAGCAGCGCCATCAGTACCGACTGCATCAGGGTAATATATCTTTTATCCTGTTTCCACCAGGCTTTTGTCTTGAGAAATATTTTTGTCATAAATTGATCTTCTCCCGAATGACGTACTGCGGAGAGTTGTTCATGCTGATATAAATGCGCCCGATATATTCCCCTATCAGCCCCAGCATGAGCATGATCATCCCTCCGAAAAATACAATTGCCGACATGGTGGAGCTGAATCCCATGGGCACCGCAGGATTTACCAGCCGCTTGATGATAGTGTAGATTCCATACAAAAAGCCCAGCGCCGCGCTCAGGCTCCCGATCACTGTGGCGATCCGCAGAGGCTTCACGGAAAAGGCGGTAAAGCCGTTAAACCACAGCCCCACAAGCTTCTTCAGATCATAGCCGGAGACACCCTCCTCCCGCTCCCTGTGGTTTACCGTCACATTGGTGATATTTCCGGTGGCGCGCAGCACCAGCCCGATCACGTAGGGATAGGAATTTTCATAGCGGACCATATCCTCCACCACAAACCGCTTCACCGCAAAATAGCTGGACACATACAGATTCTTCGGCTTGCCCAGCATGATCCGCGCCATGCGCTCGTTGAGCCTGCTGCCCATATTGCGGAAGGCAGAATGCTGCTTGTGCTCATATTTCGCATAGACCGCGTCATACCCTTCCTCCAGCTTATCCAGAAGCTTATCCACCTCTCCCGCCGGCGTCTGCCCGTCATCGTCCAGGCATACCACATAGTCCCCGTCCGAATGGCGCAGCCCCGCCATCAGAGCGGCATGCTGCCCGAAATTGCGGGCAAAGCCAATCCCACGGATATTGTCATGCTCCTCACAGAGACTACGTATCACCTCAAACGTATTGTCCGGGGAACAGTCGTTCACCAGGAAAATATCGTACTCATATTGGGACAGGGTCTTCATCTTTTCTTCTATCTCCGACACCACATGCGGGAGCGTATGCTCCGAGCGGTAACAGGGGATCACAAAGCTTATCTTCTTCATATCACATCTCATTTCCGTGTCATTTGTCCGCTTTACAAGAGGATGGACATCCCTCCATACCTGCATTCCATACCCGTCTCCGTCGGGCGCTGAAACATATTTTGGGGCGTTTTATGCCGTATCAGGCGGGTCCCGCCGCCAGCGCTGCCATCCAGACCACATCCCGGTATTGGCCGTCAATACAGACATCCCCCTTAAGAATCCCCTCCCGGACAAACCCCGCCTTCTCATAGCTGCGTATCGCCGGAAAGTTCTCTGACAGGACACGCAGATACACCCTGTGCAGCCTCTGCTCCTCAAAGCAGTATCGCAGCATGAGCCTGGCTGCCGCAGTCCCCACGCCTCTGCCCCTGGCGTCCGCTTCACCGATGAAGATACCGTACTCCGCCTTGTTGTGCCGTCTGTCAATATCCCGGATATAGACGCTTCCCAGAGGTTCGTCCGTGTCCATGTCACAGATCATCATCTGCACCACCCTGCCGGTATCCACCATATTGCGGATCCAGTCCTCATGCCCTTCCCGGGTAAAGGCTTCCTGATAAATAAAATTCCTGCGGACCGCATCGCTGTTCCTCCAAGCCACGATCAGGTCTGTATCCTCCCGCATCATCAGCCTCAGATAAATTTTCACATTCTCGTCAATGTACTGGTTCATATCCGCCTTTCCGCCGCAAATTCACATACCGGCACGCATAAGCATTCCTCCCCCGCCATGGGTCAGCAAAAACGATTGCAGAGTTCAATCACCCTCTCCACCTCATCCTCCCGCATCCTGGGGAAAAGGGGCAGCGTCACACAATGTTCCGCCAGCTGCTCCGCATTGGGACAGTCTCCCCGGCGCCCGCCCAGATGTCTGTAGGCTTTCTGCAGATGACAGGGAACCGGATAGTGCATATTGCACTCCACGTCTGCATCCGCCATATATTTTATAAAACGGTCCCTCTCATCCACCTGGATGACAAATAGATGGAACACTGTCTCCGTATTGTCAGGATGCGCCTGCATGGTGATCAGGGGATTGGTTATCTCTCTGAGGTAACGCCGACCGATCTCCTGGCGGCGTTTCGTCCATTCGGGCAGATATTTGAGACTGACGGACAGCACCGCGCCCTGCAGCCCCTCCAGCCGATAATTATACCCTATCTCATCATGATAATACCGCACATCGCAGCCCTGATTCTTCAGCCGGGTCATGTGCCTGTAATATTCCTCCCGGCTGCAGGTGACGCTGCCTCCCTCTCCGAAGGCATAGAGATTTTTGCCGGGATAAAAGCTAAAGCAGCCTATTTCGCCGAGGGCCCCCACATTCCTGCCCTCGAATTTCGCGCCGTGTGCCTGGGCGCAGTCCTCCGCCACAAACAGCCCGTGTCTGTCCGCCACTTCCTTCACCCCCGCAAAGTCAAAGGGCTGGCCGTACAGATGTACGCCTATGACCCCCTTGGTCCTGTCAGTGATCTTAGCCTCCAGCGCCGCCGGATCTATTTCCCAGGTGTCCGGCGTACAATCCACGAAAACCGGCGTCGCGCCGGTATAAGAGACGCCCCACGCCGTGGCGATATAGGTATTGGCGGGGACGATGACTTCATCCCCCTCCCCTGCGCCCAGGGCAAGCATCGCCAGATGCAGGGCGGAGGTGCCGTTATTGACGCCGCAGGCGTAAGGCACGCCCACATACTCCGCAAACTCCCTGTCAAAGGCATCGGCATATCTGCCCCCGGAGAACGCAGTCTCCCTGCAGACCTGCTCGATCGCCGCCTGATATTCCGCCCTGTACATCTCATAATCCCTGGCCAGGTCAATCCTCTTAATATGTGTACTCATCCCGATAAGCTCCTATTGCAGTTCCGTCTCTGCACTTCTGCGCCCCCTTGGCTGCGCCCCCGTTTCGAGACTGTTTTTTGATTCCAGCCGTCTCCTGTGCCCCCGCCTCAAATATGCTTCCGTATATAAAATTCATGGAACAGCCTTGCGATCTGCACCAGGTAGTTACAGACGGTCTTGAACAGTTTCACCGTAGTATTATAGTCCTCCTGCCACTCCACCGGATAGTCCAGGATAGTTATGCCCCGTTTTTCCGCCCGCAGCAGGAACTCAATCATATAGAACCAGCCGTTGTCCCGGCTGCACCCCTCCATCAGGAGAACCGCCGTCTGGCGCCTCACAAAGGTGAAACCGCAGATGGCATCTGTGGACTTCATCCGCAGGAACAGCTTTAACAGGATCAAAAGCCCCTGGGAAGTAATCCTGCGATACCATTTCCGCCCCTTTGTGTCGGACTCTTTTGCAAAGCGGCTGCCATTGATATAGGCAATCTCGGGACGCGTCTCAAATATATGGATCGCCTCGCCTAAATGTTTGATGTTTGTGGACAGATCAATGTCCATATAGCCCACGATATCTCCGCGACCAAGCTCCACGCCCCTGCGGAAGGCTGCTCCGACGCCCCGGACAGCAATCCTCTCATATCTGACCTTGTCATATTTCCCGCAGAGCCCTGCCGCAATATCCGGCGTCTCGTCCTCGGAACCGTTGTCCACGATTATAATCTCATAATCGGTAAAGTCAATCTTTTCCAGATACTCCACCGTGCGGGTGATCCCGCTCTCCAGCCGGAGCCGTTCATTTAACACAGGAAAAATTACCGTCAGCTTCATTGTGTCAGTTTCTCCACTCCTTCTACCACATAACGCTGTCTCTTAAAGCTCATGTTCAGGATAACCGATAAATATTTCAATATCAAGGTCAGCAGCACCGACATCATAAAGAACCCAAAGGAAATCAGTGCCATAAGGGACATCCAGCCCTCCACAGGACGCACCCTGCTGAAAAAGGAATACACGATCCAGCCGAACATCACCAGGATCACCCCGAACAGCACGACACTTACCGCCAGAGAAACCTTCTCCAGCACATCCGTAAAAATGATAATAGTGTCCGCCGCCAGCGTGCTCCTCTTGCTGCGCTCCTCGCGGTTCCTTGTCTTTCTGGCTGACTCCTTATTGTCATAGACAATTGTGTCTGTCTTCAATCCGCAGTTCATGTACATCGCCTTGCGATAGGGCACATATATATTCATCTGATTGACACGATTGACCGCGCGCCTTGAAATGATACGGAAACGCTCCTGCCGGATCTCCCCCCTGTAATGGCTGCCCCAGTTGTACACCTTGTAAAACAGCCTGCTCGACAGCGGCACGCCGAATTTCGGAGCGGCGGCAACCACATCGCAGCCCTCCAGGGCCCTGTGGTACACCTCCATGATCAGCGATGGTTCAAAGTCCAGCTCGCACCTGTCAAATTCAAACAGAAAGTCTCCCACTGCAAGGTCACAGCCTGCGTTCATGGCGCTCTCGATCCCCTGATAATAGCTCAGGTTCACAAGACTCACCACGGGACGATGTTCCGTACACTCAAGAAATTCCCTGATCTGCCCCACCGTGTCGTCCGTACAGCCGTCATTGACACAGACAATCTCGTATTTTTCAAAATTTTCCCACATCACCCCGCATATGCTTTGAAGGAAATCCCTGGCAGCCCTTCCCTCATTATGCAGATAGATCACGCAGGACACAAAATTTTTTTCTTTATTTTGCAGCTTCTGCAGCATTACCCTTTCACCTCCGGCACCTTCCTGCCACCTCTTACCTCTATCCTTTATCCAGAAAATCATCCAGGTCATACACAGTATTTATCTTCCCTGAGAGGACACTTAAAAAAGTAGGATTCTCGGACACATACCTGATAACCGTAGGCCTGGAATCATCCACCTCCGACGCCTTCAGTATGGGCTTCACGGAGAACAGGGACTTCTCATACGCAAAGTCATACTCCGGCCTGACATATTTCCTCGTCAGCGCCGCCATGTACTCCCACGCACTGTCCGGACGCTTTTCACAGCAACTGCAGTTTCTCAGGAAATCACTGCAGCCGCCCTCCGGCACACAGGCAAACTGCGGCGTGGCATCATAACTCGTGGTATGGGGCGTAAAGGTCACAGATGTCAGGGAATGATAACCTGTCTTCCCGAATGGCATGATCGAAAAGAAGGGACCGTCCATCACCGTCAGCCCCAGATTCCGGAGCCTGTCATTGGCTCTGCACAAAATGATCTCGCACAATTCATACTTGATGTCAAAGACCTCTGTCTCAATACCTTCCACACATTTTAATACCTGATTTACGGAGGCGTAAGTTGCATTCAACACAAAGGCTGACTCATAACGCTCCTCCTTCCCTTCATGCAGCGCAACGACCTCGTAACGGTCCCCCACCTTCACAATCCGCTGTACCTGTCTCCGGCAGAGCAGCCTGACTCCGGGATACTTTTCCAGCTCATTCACAAAATAATCCTTAAGGATCCCGGCATCATAGGTATACTCCTCCGCCAGGAACGCCCCGTCACAGCTGCCCCCGTTAAAATACCGTTCCACAGGAAGCGGCTCGCAGGGGATCCCCGCATCCCTGCAGAATTTATAGAATTCCGCTGCATCCGTCCAGGAAAAATTCCTTGAAGTGGCATACACCTGCTGGAATTCCGAAAAGACACAAAAGCCGTAATCCTCCGCAAAACGCCTGAAATATCCGGCGGATTTCATCGCCGTAGACAGGGACCTGGGATAGTGATACCCCATGTGCAGCCTCGCCTGATTGATATAGGTTGCCCTGGAAAAAGGCGCGTCGTCAATCTCCAAAATTGTGACGCTCTGCCCTTTTTTTGCACAGTAGAGCGCCGCGTACAGCCCATATAAACCTGCTCCTATTATCAGCCTGTCCACCATCAAAACCTACCTGCCCTTCTTCTCAAACCAGCCCGTCCGTCTTCTAAACCTACCTGCCTCTCTTTTCGATGCTGATCCTCGTCAGATGATACTCAAAATCACGCCTGTCCTTGGCCGCCATGACCTCCAGTATCATTCCTGCAAAGAAAGACTGCACCCCCGCCAGCGCCATAAAACCGCAGACGATCAGCGTAGGGAACCGGGGCACCAGCCCCGTGCTGAAATATTCGCCCAGGATCGGTATCATAAACACCAGCGCCGCGGCAAACAGCATCAGGCACAGCAGTGAAAAAAACTGGAACGGCTTGTAATTTTTATACAACTGCAGCATCTTGTGGATCACCTTCATCCCGTCGCGGTAGGTGTTCAGCTTGGACACGCTCCCCTCCGGGCGGTCGCGGAAATCCACCACCACATTTTCCACCTGCATATTGTAATTGACCGCATGGATGGTCATCTCTGTCTCTATTTCAAATCCCTTGGAAACCACTGGAAAAGTCTTCACAAACTCATAACTGAACGCCCTGTAGCCGGTCATGATATCCATGATATTGGAACCAAACAGCCTGTTGATGCCCCATCGCATGAAACTGTTGCCAAAATTGTGAAAGGGCCTCTTGTTCTCCGTAAAATAGGTGGAAGAAAGCCTGTCACCCACCACCATATCGGCATTGTGCGCAAGCACCTTGTCCACCATCTCCCCGGCACAGTCCAGTGGATAGGTATCGTCTCCGTCCAGCATCAGATAGCACTCCGCTTCAATCTCCCGGAACATCCTCCGAACCACATTGCCCTTGCCCTGCTTGTACTCACAGCGCACAACGGCGCCCTCCGCCTTCGCAAGCTCCGCTGTCCCGTCCGTGGAATTGTTGTCATACACATATATCACTGCCTCAGGCAATGCTTCCCGCACATCGCGGATCACCTTGGTTATGGTCTGCCCCTCGTTGTAGCAGGGAATCAGGACCGCTATCTTATCCATGAGACACCTCCTATTCCAGTTCTGCGCTCTACACTTCTACGCCCCACTGTCTGGAAGGAAATTCCATCCGCAAAAAACTCAGCTGGAATTTCCTTCCGGGGGCGTCTCCGTTCCGAGGCTGTTTTCCTATTCCAGTTCTGCACTTCTACGCCCCCATGGCTGTTTTCCTATTCCAGTTCCCTCAGGCGGGAACTTTTCCGCCAATCTTAATAATACATGGCGCCTGTCATATACTTCCTGAAATACAGCACGCCGCATGCCAGGTGCCACAGAAAGGCAAGCCACTGCGCCGCCAGAAGCAATACCCGCAGCTTTTTTCCTGCTCCCTCACTGCCCCTTCCTCCCAACACCTGCCTGGTCTTGCCAAAAAGGAGCGCCAGCGATCCAAAATGGCAGAAAAACGCGCCATACATATAACCCCAGGCAAAATTAAAATCAAACTTGCGGAATCCCTTCTCGTAAAGGAAAAAAGTCTCTGCCAGACTGACCAGGAACAGCTGCCACGAAAAACGGTACAACGTATCCTTTTTCAGCTCTTTGAAGTTCAGTACCAGCACCAGGAGCGGAAATGCAACCAAAAGACAAATGGCAAGGGGAATATTGTCACAGGCATTGCGCCAGACATCCCCAAAGCTGAAGCCGATCCCTCCCTCCGCCCCGTCCTCCGGCACAAAGACACCCTTATACTGGTACAACAGATCCAGAAAGGTCGGGATAAAGGCCAGCCCCAGCTGCACTGTGGGCAGGAAATTGCGAAATCCTGCACGGAACAGACGGTACAGCATGATCAGACCCGCCGTGCTCACCATCACAAGGGTAAAGCTGGGCTTCGTCATGGTAGCAAGGAGCAGGAATACCGAAAAGAGAACGTAATCAACCGCCCTTCCGCGTTTTTCGGGACTGCCGCACATTTCGGAACTGCCCAATTTCTCATACGCCGGCAAAAGCTTTGCATACCACAGGAAAGCCAGGATCGCAAAGGGTCTTGCCGCCATATAAGTCGCATTGTGAAAGGGATTGGGCGAAAATACTCCAAGATAGTTGAACTTGATCCCCGGCAGATATATGCCCTTAGGGGGATAGAGCATGGAAATAAAAAACAGAGCCGCCGAAAACAGGCTCACCGCAACGCCTTCCCATAGACGGCGTTTACCGTCGGACAGGAGCATATGGTCAAAGCTGACCTTTGTGATCACAATTGCCAGACTGTTCAGCAGCATGGTGGCGATTGCCACCGACAGCTCCGGACCTGCGAATAAATGAATAAAAGCGGATAACTTAAAGAACACAGGGTAAGGGAAGCTGTATCCGCTGTCCAAACCCTGCATCTCCAGAATATATGCTTTCATATCCGATGGGTAGTATCCCGGGCTTCCCGCAGCCTGCCTGTAAAACAAGACCAGCGTCACGGCAGATACTGCCGCAAGCAAAGCCAAAAACACCGCCCAGTCAATGATCCGATCTCTCTTTTCGCGGCTCATAAATTATTCCTTTCAGAAGCTTAGGAACGGTAATGTGCGACCACCTTCTCCACCGCCCGGATTACATCCTCCACCTCTCTGTCTGTGAGAGAATAATACAGCGGAAGACTGCAGACTTCATTATAGTACTTTTCCGCATTAGGGCACAGCCCCCTCCCATAGCCCAGCTTTTCATAGTAAGAATGCCAGTAAACCGGCAGATAATGCACCTGGGAATGGATGCCCTCGGCATAAAGGGCGTCAAAAAACTCCCGTCTGCCGCAGTTTAAGCGCTCAAGGTTCAGGCGCAGGATGTACAGGTGCCTTGTAGTGTCCGACTCCGGGATCTCCTTCTGCACCCACAGCTCCGGCATCTGTGAAAATGCCCCGTCATACCTGGCAACAATCTCCTTCCTGCGGGCAGAAAAAGCAGGAAGCTTGTCCAGCTGGCTGATCAGCAGCGCCGCCTGAAAATCCGTCATCCGATAGTTATAACCCAGCTCCACCTGCTCATTATACCAGGGATCGTCGGAAGGATTTGCCATCTCCTCCCGATTGCGGGTAATGCCATGCGTCCGGATACGCACCAGCCTGCGATAGAGCTGCTCATCGTTGGTGGTGATGGCGCCTCCCTCCCCGCTGGTGACTGTCTTGACCGGGTGGAAGCTGAAGCATGTCATATCGGCGATGCCGCCCACAGGGACTCCCTTATAGCGCGTGCCTATGGCATGGGCGGCATCCTCGATCAGGCACAGATGATGCTTCTCACAGATCCGCCTGATCGCCTCATGCTCCACCGCCTGCCCCGTAAAATCCACCGCCACAATCCCCTTCGTCCGGGGTGTGACCAGCTTTTCCACAGATGCCGGATCTATATTGTACGTCTCCGGGTTGATATCTGCAAACACAGGCTTTGCACCGCAGTAGAGGACACAGTTTGCGGATGCCGCAAAGGTGATGGAGCTGACAATGACCTCGTCCCCCTGGTGAAAGCCCGCCGCCATCGCCGCCAGATGCAAAGCCGCCGTACCGTTGCACACTGCCACCGCATACCTGGCGCCCGTCACCTGGCACAGCTTCTTTTCAAGCTCTGTGATCCTGGGCCCCACGGTCAGGCAGTCGCTCTTTAAAGTCTCCACCACCGCCGCAATATCCGCGTCATCTATATACTGTCTGCCGTAGCTCAAAGGAACTTCTCTCACAGGCTTCCCGCCAAAAACCGCCAACTTCTCCATGCCCTGCACACCTGTTATCCTTTCTCTACATGCACTCCACACCTGCCAGGACCGCTCCCATGATCTCTACCCTGCAGGCATCCAGCTTACTGCACATCTGAGCATATACCTTCTTCATGGTCACATCCTGCTTTACTACCAGCACCACTGCCGCCGCCTCATAAGCAGCTTTCGCAGCCGCAGGCTCAGCGACAATATCACCTGCCGCTGCCACTTTATATTCCGACGGGAACATGTTTCCGACCTGTTTCACAAAAGCCTTCAGCTCCGCTTCTTTTATGTCACTCACAAAAGCTATCGTACCCGCCTTAACTCCCCTTGCCCTGAGCATCTTCTCCAGGGAAAGCGCCATGGCTTCCACGCGGCTGTCATATTCAGATTCCTTTGCCACAACTCCGAAAATCCTGTAAACCAGCCTGTCAATGGCATTTTTCTTCTGTCCCCTTGCCGGCAGCTCCGCCAGGGCAAATACCCTATGCCCCAGATCATCCACGCTCTTAATCCTGCCGGACAACATGTATTTTATGAACAATATAACACAGCTGAGGAAGCCTCCGCCCACTCCCGCCAACAGTATCCACTTGACGCCATTCTTCGCGGCAGCCTTCATATCGATCACCGGGTACTCGCCCTTGACCTCAACTTCTTTTTCCTTCCACTCACGGTACTCCTCGTTGAGCTGATATTCGTTGTTCCTGTAGTCAGCTTCCTTGTTCCTCTGGTCAATCTGAAACTGCTGCCTGCCTGTATTGATCTGCGCATTGGATACGGGCTCTGACATAGTCATGGTATGATCTCCCAGAGAAGCCGCCACAAAATCATACCTGCCCTGGATAACTTCACTGGCAACCTTCAGCAGCTCGTCGCAGTGCTCCTTTGTATCCGCCAGAGTATTGATCGTAATGGAATATCGGCTGGCATCGACGCTGACAGTCAGCAGCTCTCTCAGATACTTCAGCTCTCCCACATCAAAGGTAAGCCTCTCCATCACATCCGC
The DNA here is from genome assembly GCA_948470905.1 of uncultured Lachnospiraceae bacterium. GTDB lineage: Bacteria > Bacillota > Clostridia > Lachnospirales > Lachnospiraceae > Acetatifactor. The sequence goes on from CAOKQK010000007.1 coordinate 28,263, forward strand.
ATAAAATCCGCTGGCATAATAGTCATGATACGCATACATGATCTTATATGCCGGATTTTCATTCTGGACAGAGCTATTCGGTATAATCTGATAATTAGTATCTATATACAGACTTCTGTAACCCACCCACTCATTCTGGGGATCTATCTTCATCAAAGTAGACTTTTCATTATATTCTGTCTGAAGTGTGAGTTCTCTCTGATTACTTTCCATCCTCCGCTCCAGGCTCTCGCCTTCCGCCTCATAGTTTCCCACGAGATCCCTGTATTTGGCTTCCCGTTCCGCTATTACCTCCTCATCGCTGAGGCTCTGGATATTTATGGCAAGCTTCGTCCCTCCTATGCACACAGCTGCCACCGCCGCGACGATCACCAGCGAACGCCACCTCTGACAAACCTTGAACAGAAGCGTGACCAAATTGATTTCATCTTCATATTGATTTTCCAAGATACCACAATCCTCCTTTACTCTGTTGTACGAGCCGTTACGTACAAATGATACAACACCACATTATAAAAAGCAAGAAAATAAACATTAATTTTACCTGTCACAGTTCACACACCATAACAGTCCAGCCTGCGAAGCCAACAATCACACTGCGCCTGAAAGGCTCCTTTGCATGCAATTCTGCAAGACTTGCAGGTGCCTTACAAGGCGCCTGTACCATGTGCAGCCGTCCCATACTGCCCCTCCAAATAGTGTGGGTAAACTGTAACTTTTACTTAAGCCTGTGTTACTTTCCCCGTAAACTGAGGATGCATCACAAAAAAGACAAGCGCCAGGATCAGCTGCCCCGGATTCCAGACTATCTCCGGAAGCCCAAACATAAAAAATACCACACAGATCATAATCGGAATCATGGCAAACGGATCCTCACTGATATCCCCTGCCTTCCTTCCTGCCTTCCACAAAGCCAGTATGGTCAGAATCGTCAGGAACACACCTGCAGGATATCCGAAATAATATATGGTCTGAACCCACAGATTCTGACCATGCCAGACATAAATTTTTGACTTCTCAAATACATAGTTTCCATCCCCCCTGGGATGCCCATACCATGTGGAACGCTCCAGATAGGTCTGAAAAATGACCTTGCGCTGGAGCAGGGAACTGTGGGTCCAGTCATAATCCGGCTCCGGGACGATATCCTGTGCCCTTCCCGCATATACATGCAGCACAAAGGGATTGCGTGCGTCCACCAGCTGAATCACATCATAGATCCTGCCAAGCGCCTCCTTCAGGAACTCCTCCAGCCTCACATATTTCTCGGAGTCAGGCGGATCCCAGGAATGGACCTTCCCTTCATTCCACTCCCCCGAATACCATATGGGATGCGGGTGGATCGTGGGCAGCCAGCGCACCGTCAGGAAAACCGCCGGAAAGGTCAGGACTGCTGACAATACCAGGACAGCCCCCCTGAGGATCAGCTTTCCTATCCCGTCACGCCAAGCCCGGTGCAGCACCGCCCAGCCATAGCAGAGCGTAGCCCCTATGGCGCATACCCAGGCTGTCCGGCAGATTGTGAGAAACTGAAAAGACAGGAGCCCTCCCGCCAGGGCAATATAAAATATTTTCCACCCCAGCCCGGCCTTTCTGACATGCAGTAAATGAATTTTAAACAAGACCATGCAGTATACAATCAGATAATAGAGCGCCATCATATTGCAGTTGTCAAATGCCCCCCTGTATCTGACCTCGTCATAGGGCCGGAACAGATATGCATAGCTCTGGAGCACGAAAAAAGATGCAACAGTCCCGTCGATCATCGCCCTGATCAGGGCATCCTTGTCCTCCCTGCTGAAACGAACCAGATAAAAGGCTCCAAACATGAGCAGATACCACGCAGGCCACCATCTGCCCGCTATGCTGATGACCGTCCAAAGTGTCAGTATGATCCAGCTCCAGCCCAAAGCGCCAACCTGCAGTTTCAGAGTCCTTTCTTCTATGACCCTGCGGAAAAAATACCGCACCACCATCCCCAGCCACCATATATTCATGATCGCTGTTGCCATCTGTCCGAAATAATACTCCCCTATATGCCTTGTCCAGTGAAGGTATACCCCCCCGATTGCCAAGATACACAGGGCAGTGTAAATATAATTTGCCGGCTTTAAAAATTCCCTGACGGGAAGCTGGCTGAAAATGATCACCATCATCACAAGCCCGGTACAGTTTGCCGCTGCTGACCAGATATTTCCCTTCTGGGTCGCCCGCAGGAATTCAATAAGGCTCAATGCCATAAAGCATATAAAGTACAGCGTATATTTACTTAATATTCTTTTGCCAAGGCTTTGCATTCGGATTTTCTCTCCCTGTGAGTTCTGTTTTCCCTGCCTCTGTACTCTCCAAACCTTAGATTGCCGCCCTGTTGCCTACAGCATAGTTTTTGACCGGGTCTGCTCATTATAACACATATCATGTATTCTGTAAATTGACATCCCTGCAAATTTCATACAGCAGGCATGGCTGCCGGCAACAGTTCAGCAGCCTGCCTGTACCAGCTACCCTAAAATATCAACCGACCACTCCTGATCCACATCACTGCCCGGCGTGGGCTCCGGTTTGGGTTCCGGCGTCGGATCGGGTTCAGGCGCAGGTTCGGGCGTCGGATCAGGCTCGGGTTCAGGCGTGGGGTCCGGCTCCGGCTCATCCGGTTCCGGATCGTAATAATCATCCTCATCTTCGTCTTGGTCCGGCTCAGGTTCAGGTTCCGGTACTGGCGTAGGCACAGGGGTCGGCGCGGGCGCCATGGTTGGCAGCGGCGTGGGCTGCACGGCCGGATCCGGCGTCGGCTGTACTGCCGGCGTGGGCGCTGCCGGCTTTGGTGTCGGTGCCACAGGCTTCGGCGTGGATACTGCCGGTTTCGGCGTGGGCTGTACTTCCGGCTTCGGTGTAGGCGCTGCCGTGGGCACGGGCACCGGATTGCCCTGTTGGTCAAAATATGATTTGGTCATGGTGTAATTAAAGTCTTCCCTGTGGGTCCAGAGGTCAAAGGCATCCCCTGCCGCCCCCGCGCGTTCCGCCCTGGTGTATTCCCCTACCGTCAGACCTCCGGAATAGGTCCCCTGCTCCCAGATGATCCCGCCGCCCGCGCTGTCGATGGTCCAGTTCGTGAAAGCCCCTTCCAGCACTCCATCCTTCATGGAAGCCTCCAGCAGCTGGGTCACGGAGCCAAACTGTTTGAGCAAAAGCAGCCCCCCGTCCCCATCCTGAAAACGGATATCCGCATAGAGCACACCTGACGAATCCACGCCTGCCTGCATGGTCAGAAGCGTCTTGTCTCCCTGCACCAGCGTATAGCTCCTGCCGCCCTCATAGGTTCCGGGCACCATGACCTCAAACCATTCATCTGTCGCCACCATATGGATCGCCTCTCCCAGATATTCCGGGACCTCCATATTGCGGTACAGGGTCGTCAGGGTATCCAGCGCCGCGGCCTCCTCCGCCTCGGTCAGTTCCCCGCCAAAATACAGGAGCCTGACCCGTTCCGGTTCGCCGGGTTCCGGACTGTCCTGCCCGGGGCTTTCCGGTGCCGGGGTGAAAATCTGCGGCGGCGCAGAGGCCTGTGTCCAGCCGGGTTCCGGCGTTTTATTTATTTCAAGCTTCTCGGGAGCCATGGAACCAATATCGTTTCCGCAGCCCGCAAACAACAGGACCAGCAGGGCTCCCGCCAATATCAACATGAATCTTTTATCTCTCATAAGCACCTTCTCTCACAAAAATCCTTATCCAGGTTACTGTGCTGCACATTACCACATTACCATAAAAAACAACGTATGTCTTTTCCTACAGCGCCGACCGCATATTCCTGAATGGCGGCTGTCCACTGCCTTGCTTATAACACTTTTTTAATCATTCATCTTCCAAAAGACGTTTGCCAAGGTCGCAGGCACTATAAAGCACTCTGGCAACAATCACTCTTTCTTCTTTAACTACATAAAACACAGAATAATTGTCTACCGGCAATTGCCTTAAGCCCATTGTATGCTCCGGTTCAGATTCCATAATCCTGACACGCTCTGGAAACACATTCAGTTCCTCAATGGCTTCTGCAATCCGATTGTACTGCCCCAAAGCATTTTCAGGTGCCTGAAGATTTATGGCAATATATTCATAAATTCCCTCCATATCTGCCAATGCCTTATCTGTAATCTGCACGGTATAATGCTTCATGTCAATGCCTCTCCCTAAACCTTGCAAATGCAGATGCCGCTTCCTGTACTTTACCAGCTTCTATGTCCTCGTAACCTTCCTGCAATTTGGCATGAACCTCAGCCACATCCATTAAATCCGCATTGACTGCTGGAGGAACTTTCGGCAAAGATACTGCAAAGGGGATTCCTCCGGTCAAAGATATCTGGTTGAGATACATATCGATAGCGGTCGACATAGGTATTCCTAATTGTGCCAGTACACTCTCTGCCCGTTGTTTTACAGTTGGATTAACTCTTAAATTTAATGTAGCTGTTTTTTCCATAACAATCATCTCCTCCGCTTTCATTGTAACGCATTTGTCGTTACATTTCAACTCTTTCGTTTTCGCTACAGTTTCTCTTTATTTGATTTTTTCTTTAATGAATGGTTCCCGCCAATTTTTACCCTTGAAAGTCAACACCCCCCGAGGTGTTGACCCTCGCGGCATTCGCCAAGTACTGCGTTGCGCATATAACGGTGAATATCAGTGCTGAATATTTGTGCCAGGGCAAGGCGGAAGAAGGAAGCGATGTGGCTCCATCGCTGACTGATGACAACGCAGCACTGGTGCAAATAGGCGGTGCTGAATTCACTGTTAATTGCGCAACACAGTACTAGGCCTTACACACCTCTTTAACGTAGTATGGCATTCTATAGCTGATAGTATATCTTCATCAAATATATGGAAATATTCAATGGCACATATTTTAGATAAACGCCGGTGAAGCACAAAGGGATATCTTTTCTCAGCTTCACATAAGGGTAAGTTATTTTGACACGCATACCGAAGCATTTACATCTAATTCGCCACGGCATGGCTCATTGCCCGCGGGAATAAGCCTCCACATACCGCAGGTCCTCACTCTGCATCCGCATCCGACATCAGCTTACGCAGGAAATCATAGGCATCGCTCCCCGGCTTATACACATTCATATCCAGGAGCTGCCCCGCCAGGGAATAAATACTTTTGGCGCGGATCGGGCCGTACAGTGTTATCTGCTTCCCGTCTTTTTCCAGAACCGCATACCCGCGGAAAGCAAAATCCGTTTTATATCTGGAAGCCGGCAGCCCCACCAGGACAGAGGTGTACCTGTACCTGCCGTCCACAATCTCAAACACCTTATCCTGCATGACACCGCTTTCATCAATACCGTAGGCGATGCCCGTACTTATCTTCTCGCCGCCCCTTATCATGGGATAGACCCCCATATTGGAGCTGTTCATGATCAGAGTGCCGTATTCCTTCAGTGTATATCCGTTGACGCCTTTGCCCGTCAGGTCTGCGCGCAGCTCTCTGGAAATTCCCGTCTTAAACCGGATCCCCGACCTGCCGGTGATCCGGATGGAAAAACCATGGAAAGTCAGCAGATCCTCCAGACCCGGCTCCGGCGTCACCTTATAGCCCATATCCTTACGATCCAGCGTCCAGACATACATGCCTTCCGGGATCCCTGTCTCACTGTATCTGTATGCCACAGCTGTCCGGGCATTCATGTCCGGCGCCTCCAGCACATACATGCCGTTCTGGATCAGCGCGTCACAGGCGACACCATCCAGATACACCACCGGCTCACTGTACCCCTCCGGCACCTGCATCGTGACAGTCAGGGATTCCTTCGGATCCCCGCAGGGCTCCTGGGGCATATTTTCATATACCGGGATATTGAACACAAAGGGGCTGTCCAGGGCGTCCGCCCCAGCGTAAAGCTTCTTTACACTCAACGCTTCCGTGGTAGGCGCCGAAATGTTCTGCATGTACTGGTGGGTGTAAATCTTGTAAGTGCCGTTAGGGTTCACATTATATTTCTGCAGATACAATGTATTCTGCCCCTGTCTAATATAGTTCCCGGAGATGAACTTCCCGCCTCCCAGGATCGACCAGTAGGCACTGTTCCATGGCGGGTTCTGGCTCTTTGCATAGGTCAGCCCATTCACATAAATCTGCTCATTGGTAGTGCCCGATGCCTTGATATTAAAATAATTATAATAGCCTTCAAACCCGGGATATGTACCTGAGATCAGGGGAGAATCGCCCCTTCCCTGCTCCTGGAGCACCCTGGCGGCCAGATGAAAAGGGCTCACCCTGATGCCTTCATCCTGCCCTACCGCCCAGAAAATATGTGCAAAGCTCATCTGGGTCCCCGGCGCCGGCTTGCTGCCATTCATGAAAGTATTGTCCAGGAAAGCCGCGATCACGTCCTCTGTGTGATGCTGTTCGTTGTAGGTCAGAAGCTCAAACTGGAAGATGGCATCCTCCGTCAGCCCGTTCCTCGGATCCATGTACTTCTTTAACGCAGATTCTGTGGCATGATACCAATTGTGGCTGTCATAGAGGCTGCCCTTCGCCCAGTCGGGGAACGTATAGTACACCAGGCTCCTGCTGTTCTGCATTTCGTTGTACACCGCGTCCTCCCAGTCAAGAGTGGTGTTCATCTTGACAAAGGTCCAGGCAGGATGCTTTTCCTTCAGGGCGTACAGAGCCTCCCTGTAGCTTTCCGGAAACGCTTCAATTTCCATATCGACAGTACTTACGTCCCCTCCGCTGACAGTGGAGTATACCGATGTCCCGGAGGCTTTCAGCCCAAAATATTCCTCCCATTCCAGGAACCGGGCGTCGGAAACCGCCAGATTGGCGCGGGGTATGTATCCATAGTACTCGTCCTCACCATAGCACAAAGTGACATATTCCCACACTTCAAGATTATCGTCCACATAGACGTCCAGGATATTCACCATCTGGCCGCTGAGCACCGTGACCGCCGCCTCACTGTCATAAGAAGGCTTAAGACGGACGGGATATTCATCGCTCAAATACACCAGCGCCATCACATCCCGCTTCTCTGCAATGGCGTTCAGCTCCCTGCCAGCCTGGTCGATCCACTCGCCTGTATCCTGATCCATATTCTCAGAATATCGCTCTGCAAAGGTACGTCCATAACCGGCCTGCACCTTAAATCCGGTGAAATCCCAGTCGGCGCCTGCCGCCAGAGCCGCCACCCCGATCAGCAGAAGGCACCATATTAATTTTTTGAAATAATGTGTTCTTCTCATGTATCCTTCCAAATTTCCGCCGCTCCCGCGGCATTTCATGCTCTATCGCAGCAATCCGGACTGCACGCCTCATGGCTTCCGTCCCGGGTACACTTCCGGACCGCACACCCCATAGATTCCGTCTCAGGTACACTTCCGAACCGCGCCCCCATGGCTTCCGTCCGATATGCGCGCCCGGTCTGTTTTTCCATTAATCTAATTTCTCTGCCGTCTCTCCAGGCAGAGCTTCCTGTGCAGCCTGCGGATCCCCCTGGGCGCAATGGCAAACAGGGTGTGATAAAGCTTGTTCTTTCCTGTCAGTATCCTGTTTTTCATGGCTCGCAGCCAGTTTTTCCGCAAATACCCCACAATCTCCCGATACTGCCCGTTATCCGCAGTCATCTGGGATATGGGGATGTGCAGCAAGTATTCCAGCCTCTGGAAAACAGCGAAGCGGAACGCCTCCTGTGCAAGGTGCGGATACTCCTCCCTGACGATATCGGACACAACATCCGCATTGTCCACGCTGTCCCCGTATACTCTGGAAAAATTCTCCCTGTCCGCCTTCCGGGAATTGCTCCCGATCCGGTAAAACACATGATACGCCTGCCCGGGCAAAGATAATATCCTGCCCATCTTTGGCAGCATGCGGATAAGCAGGTTAAAATCCTCATTCAGCCTGCCCTCCGGGAAAGCCTCCCTGGGGAAAAGCTCCCTGTGTATCAGCTTCGTGCAGAAAGAGCAGTCCCCCCTGTGCAGGAGCAGCTCCCTCATAAAATCAGAGCTCTCTGTCACCACAGGCTCCGGGGGCGGTTCGCAGATATCGGGCAGGCGGTTCCCCTGTTCGTCTATTTCATCCCTGCCAATCTGTGCGGCAGGGACGCCATACTGCGCGATCCCCCCATAGAGCCGCTCGTACATATGTGGCTCAATATAGTCGTCGCTGTCCACAAACCCTACATACTCCCCACGGGCAAGGGTCAGCGCCAGATTCCGCGCCGACGAGGAGCCGCCGTTTTCTTTGTGATACACCCTGATCCGCGGGTCCTCCAGGGCAAGTCTATCGCACAGCTCCCCGGTCCCGTCCGTGGAGCCGTCATCCACCAATATAATTTCCAGCCTCTGCCAGGTCTGTGCCGTGATGGAGCGGACGCACCTGGGCAGATATTCCAATATGTTATACACCGGCACGATCACCGTGATCAATGGTCCATCCGTCATGACAAGCCGTCTCCTTCCACCAGTCTCCCCGACGCCGTCTCCCGGATCAGGGGCGCCCTGGAGCAGGGACCCTCCTTCGGCGGCGAGATCTTCTCCCCGCCCAGGATACTCTGGATAAGCCTGTACAATTGCCCCGCTGCATTCTCCGCGTTCCAGAGCTCTGTTATGGTCCTGTAGGCGTTTTCCCCAAGCCTGCGGCACAGCTCCCTGTCCCGGACCAGCTGCTCCGCCCTGGTAAAGAGCTGCTCCTTTTTTCCGTCCCTGTACAAAAAGCCGTTATGCCCGTTTTGGATCAGATAGGGCGCAGCGCCTATCATATGATCTGCAACCAGGGCGCAGCCGCTGTTCATGGCCTCATTTGCCACCGCCCCCCAGCCTTCCTGCCTGTCACTGGTGAAAAGGAATATATCCGCTCTCTCCATATATCGGCGCACATCCTCCGGAGCCTGATAGCCCAGGAGACTTACTTTGCCTGACAAATTATACCTGCGCAGCAGTTCCTCCATATTTTTCCTCATCTCACCGTCTCCAATGATATCCATATGGAAGTCCAGACCCTTTTCGTTCAGGTAACGCGCCGTCTCCATGGCAAGCTCCGGATGCTTCCAGTCTATCATCCGCGCCGCCCACAGCAGATAAGGTTTCCTCTCGCCATCCTGCCCCCTGCCATATCCCTTGGCGGCAAGCAGCCCTTCCAGCTCATATTTTTTCGTCTCGGGAAAATAGCCCCAACGAAACATTTTGTCCGGATACGCCCTTATGATATGGAAATCGGAAGGCACATACGCCCCTGAACACAAAAGATAGACCTGGGCCCTGCGGTATCTGGTGTGATCCTCATACTTCTTTCTCAGCCCTCTGGGGGAAACCGCCTTCCACTGCCCGGTTTTGTACAGGCGCTCGCTCATCCTGATCACAGGCTTCCCCGCAGAGAGCCTCTCTTTTATATAGCTCTCGTCGTCCGTACCGCCAAAGAGAACCATATCACAGTCCAGAATCAGAAGACGGCAGGCCTCCGGTTCTTCGTAAAAGCAACGGACATACTCCGGCTGGTCCGCGGCGTTCCAGCCCATCTTTACCCGATGCTCCTCCATCCTTTCGGTCTGTATAAAAGTAAATTGCCCCTCCAGGAGACCATACATGGCGCTGCAAAAGGGTATTTGGTGATGATTAATATAGTTTGAAACAAATGCTGCCTTCATTGACTCGACTGCTCAATTCCTTTCCCGTTCATTGCTCTTTACTCTCAGAATATATGCTTGCATAAATATCCAGCATCCTGTGGTAATTTGCGTCTTTATTGTGGGTTATTTCTGCATGTTTTCTTGCATTTCTGCAATATATCCTCATTTGACCCGGCTGTCCCCATATCTCCAGAACTGCCTCTGCAAGCGAATTTGATATATATTGCAGACGTTTTCCCGAATCATAACCTATGTTATTATTTGTATTTTCGTCTTTATCTTCCAACCTGTGCCCTTCATACAAAATCCCGTCTTCCCCATGGGTGAAAATGCTGGAAATCCCTCCCACATCCGCGCTGACGCAGGGCATTCCCAGGAGCATTGCCTCCCCCAGGGAGTTGGGAGAATTCTCCAGCGCAGAGCAGCATACAAAGAGACTGCTTTTCAGATACCTGTCCCTCATCTGCTCCGCATTCAGCCTGCCCAGGAACAGGATCCTGTCCCCCAGGCCGTTCTCCCTGATCAGCCGTCTCAGATATTTTCCATAGGCGGAAATTTTCAGCTTCTGCTTCAAGGTCCTGTACTCCACCAGGCTGCTGCCTGCCACATAGACCCTGGCGTCAGGATATTTTTCCAGGATCTTGGGCATGGCGCACAACATATAGTGCAGCCCCTTTAAGGGATAATCCCCCTGGCTGATGAATATGGAGTGCGGGATACAATCCTCCCCGCTCCAGACCGGGCCGTAAAACTCCGGGCGCAAAGTCTCATTCATATGAAAATATTCTGCCTGCGGATTCCACAGCCCGGCGCTCTCCCTGTCCCAGGCCGTCCTGCCCGTGACATTTCCGGCAAGGGCTATGGACTCCCGCTCCATATTGCCCCGCAGGGCAAACTTTTGCTGCTGCTGCACCAGACTGTCCCTGCGCAGCAGATCCCGCAGAGTGACGCTGCGGATCACCTTCTCCGGGATGTCCGCATAATACCCCCGGGCGTATAGGGTGCAAAGCCCCTGAAGCCCCAGCAACAGCCGATCCTTCCTTGGAAAGCTCCTGCACATGGCAAGCGTATGGGGATATTCCGTCCCAAAACAGTGTACGATATCCGGCTGGACCTGATCTGTGATTTCCTTCATCCTGCCCTCCAGCGCCGGATCATAGACTTCAGCATTATAGATGTCCTCCAGAAATCCATAACACGCAAGAACCGCCCCGCCTGCCTGAACAGTCTTGCTGCATACTTCCAGGCCATCCAACGATTTTCTGTCCGGCACCGGAAACGCCACCGTCAGCTGGATGGCATTTCCCCGCCGATCCCTCAGCACCGTATCCGCAAGACCGCTGACCCAGCCCTCTTTATTGGATGCCTCCATATGAAACTGCCCGGCAGCCATCGGCAGCACTACATTGCACAGCCACAAAACCTTCATAATATTCTCCAATCCGCCCCTCAAAACCCCTCAGTCCCGTCTCACGCGGGGACAAGGCGCCGCCCCGTCCCACACCGGCGCAGCGTCCTCAGTTAAAGATCCAGTTCAGATAAGGCAGAAGACGCACATCCACCGCATACATTTCCTTCAAAAGGAACACAAAATAAACGCTGAAAGCCCCCGCAACACCTGCAAAGGCAAGACGGCGCAGCCACCTTTTTTCCATCTCCGCCACCAGCCTCGGGATCAGAAAGACCTGGGAAACGATCATATAATACCCCACCCGCGACACCTCCGGTATAAAAGAGCCGCAGCTGTAGACCACCAGCCCGAAGATGTTCAGGAAAAAGTAAAAGCGGTTCTGCAGATCGTCCCGCAGGCTTTTCCTGTAGCAGACCAGCCCCAGCAGGAGCACGCACACACATTTCATAATATTCACATAAGAAAGCTGCCCATTGTCAAATACGGAATTTTCATAATAGGGATAGAAATAAAAAATGACCCGCCTGTATAAGCCCTGTCCAAAGATCAAAGAAGCCACGAACACCGCTCCCAGCGCATAATGCCATTTTTTCAGCCTTGCCGCCGCCAGCAGCCTTGCCGCCAGATAGACAGGCACCACCAGCAGGATGGATTTATGGAACGTCGCCCCTGCCAGTATGAGCAGGACAAATTTCCCATATTCCCCCCTGAGCACATATTTCATGGAAAAAAGCGCTATGGCAAGGGCGAAATAATACCTCACCGAGTTCAGGCTGTTAAAATAATAGCCGCTGGTCATCAGCAGGAACACGGAAAAAGCGAAATAACTCCCCTGATCCTGCAGCGCCTTCACAAAAAAGAACGCCGTCAACAGTGAAAAAAGCGCAAAGACCGGCAGATACTTATCATAGCCAAACAGCTGCTGCATCCATTTTACAATATAATTAAAACCAAACTCCGAGGAAACTCCTCTCCCCTGGGAGATCAGCTTAAAATTCTCCCGATATACCCAATAATCGTTGCCCACAGCGATACGGCACGCCGACACTCCTGCCATCAGACAGTAAATTGCAAAGACAGCAACCCGGTTCCCCGCCTGCCGCCTGTCACAGCCCGGGCGGACGCCGAACTCCCTCCCGCCCCGGATATATATGGGCACATATTCCCTGTTATCCACAAAAAGCCCCAGCGCCACCGTCACCACCGTCAGCGCCACATAGACTAACGCACTGCTCTCCATGAAATCTCCCTGCTTTTCTACCTGATAATATCCCTTTTCCCCTGCCTTATCCCCTTTTTCATCAGGCTGTACGCCTCCTTCAGGGAAAGCTCCCCGCACAGCTTCCCCCTGTGCGCCAGAAGGAACCGCAGCGCCATGGGCGCCGCAAGCCTTCCATACAGGTAATGGTACAACACCCCCCTGTCAAAAAAGAACTTATCATTATAGCCTGCAAACCAGGTGGACTCGCCTTCCCGCACCTCGCGCCCTATGGTGACAGGGGCAGTATATACCTTATAGCCCTTTCTCATGAATTCCTTCAGGAACAGGCTGTCCTCGCCGCTTCCGTATCTGGCGCCGCCGCCAAACAGCAGCGAGAAAGTCACTCCCGATGCGGTCAGGCTGTCCCTTCTCACCGCAAAGCTCACCGCACCGTACCTGCCGCAATTGTACCAATGAACTTTTTTGCGCTCCGTAATACAGTAAGTCTGCCTCTCCTCCTGCACCATAACATTAAAAAGTATCATATCCGCATCATGATTTCTCTCAAATTCCGAAATGACAGCCTGTGCATAGCCCGGCTCATAGACAATATCCTCGTCCGAAAAGAGACAGATATCTCCGTCCGCCCGCAGGATCGCCTCATTACGGCTTCTGCCCACGCCTCTGTCCGGAAAGGAATAAAAACGCACCAAGCCTCCCTGGCACGCCATCTCCTCATAGCCCAGCCTGTCGCACTGGTTGATGATCACCGCATCCGACTGCAGCCGCATCTGTCTCGTAAGATGTTCCATTGTCTGATCCATCACGGAGGCAAGCACCTGGACCTTCATCTATCTCATCTCCTATATCCTGTCACGACACTCCTCGCCGCGGGAATCCATAGTACTCCCGTATCAGCCTCTCGTCCGCATCTGTTAATACAACAGCCGTTATCTCACAGCCCTGCTGCTCCAGATATTCCCTCACATACTCCAGCTGCTTTCCGGCATGGGCACCCGCCTTCAGCGCCAGCAAAATCCCATCTGCCCTCCGAAGCTCCCTGCAGACCTCCGGGTCCGAAATCGGGGACGCCGCGGCAGACCAGCCCGCAAGCTCCCCCGCCTTCTGCTTAAGCTTATCCAGCACTGCCCCGGAGTCAACACCCTCCTGCACGGCACACACCGCCACCCTTTTCTTTCCCTCAAAAAAGCAAGAGAGATTCTCCGCCAGCTCCCTGCTCTCCAATGTTCCCGCCGTCCTCAGCCCATACCGCTTCCAAAGTAAAGCCGGCAGCCAGATGCTGTCATCCCTGACCTCCTTCAAAAGCATTGCCGCCACCGCAAAAAACAGGGACAGCACGGCGCTGAGGATCACGGCCCTCACCGGGCGCACATCAGGGATCACTTTCTCCGCCGTGTCCCCGGAGTCTATGACGGAGATGCCTGCAACCTCCCTGATCCAGCCCGGGAATTCCTCTGTCATCACCGCTTCCACCGCCAGGGCTATCCTGACGCTCTTTTCAGGGCTTTCCGTGGTGACGACCGTGGACGACACTCTCAGGTCAGATTTCAGAAAAGCCTTTATCACCCTCCTCAATTCCTCATCCGATACGCTGACCTGCAGACTGTTCTCCCGGTTTGCCCGCTCCAGCTGCCGTTGTAGCGCATCAATGAAGTCCTGCGTCCCTACATAGGTGTTCCAGCTCATCTCGTTGATATAGATGACCGCAACAGCCGCAGCCTCGCTCATCTCATATTCCACCCGGTATATGGATTCCGCCGCATACATATCCTCCGAACAAAGAAGCACCTTATTCACATAATAGCCCCCTCCGAACAGCACCGTCCCCAACACCGTAATGACCGCTATTATATGCAGCCGGCGCAGCATCCGAAGCACGGTGAGCCGCAGGTCAAAAGGCTCTTTTCCATAATATACTTCCCGCATCCCATTCTCCTGTCCGTCACATCTCGTCTTTATGTTCCGTCTGCTCTCTCCACTTTTTTTCTTCCCGGAGCGCCGTGATCTGCTCGGCGTCCACGCCTTCCGTGCTGTCAGGCCAGAAAAGGATCTTCAAAGTCAGCATCATAAGCTTCATGTCCAGCCATACGGAATAATTTTCAATATAGGTCAGATCCAGCTTCAGCTTATCATAGGGCGAAGTATTATACTTTCCATACACCTGGGCAAAGCCCGCAAGCCCCGCCTTCACCTTCATGCGGAAGACAAACTCCGGCATGACCTCAACATATTGCGCAATGATCTCCGGCCTTTCGGGTCTGGGGCCGATAAAGGACATGTCCCCCTTCAGTATGTTAAAAAGCTGCGGAAGCTCGTCTATCCTGCACTTCCTGATGACCTTTCCGATGGGGGTGATACGGTCGTCATTTTTCTGTGCCAGCCTCGCCACACCGTCCCCCTCCGCGTCCGTCCTCATGCTGCGGAACTTCATAATATGGAACTGACGCTGATTCACCGTACAGCGCACCTGCTTATACAAAACCGGGCCGCCGTCGTAAAGCTTGATGGCCATGGCTGTCACCAGCATAAAAGGCGACGTGATGATCAGCAGTATCAGGGAAAACAGGATATCCATGGACCGTTTGATAAAACGCTGCTCCATGGTAAGGCTGTACTCCCTGGTCAACAGCATGGGACTGTCAAAGACATGAAGCTCCTCCGCCCCCGTCAGGATGACATCCGATATCTTGGGGAACAGATAGACCCGGATAGAATGCCCATAGCAGAATTTCAGCAATTGGCTCCTGTCCTCCACAGAGATATCTCCCAGCACTACCGCATTGCATTCGTCACACTCATATGCCTGCAGGATAAGGCTGCACAGCCGCTCATAGCCCTCCTTCACATGGACGGTCTTTGTAATCACATATTTGTCGCTGCGGCTCTCAAACTTCGCACAGACTCCCTCTATGGATCTGTCGCCATGTATCAGCAAAAGCTTCCTGGGCGGGAACAGGGACCGGTATATCCTGTTCGCTATGTTGATATAGATGATAATGACTGCCGTCTGCTCCAGCATCATCATAATAAACACCTTGGGATGGAACAGCTGGAATGCCATGACAGACAGCTCCGCATAGATCACCAGGTTTGCGATCAGCGTGGCGAATACCTGCGAAAAGATAAGCTCCGCATTCTTCAGATAGCCCAGACGCATACCGCCGTACATCAGCGACAGCATGAGCAGTATCACCCCGTAGATGGCAATCTCCAGAAGATGCCCCTTGAACCAGAACCCCTGCAGCTCCTCCACCACGCTGTACCGGAAATGCACCAGCCAATGATAAGCGAAAAGCCCGATCTCCAGCCCCAGGCATACCACAGTCAGCCCCAGATTGATCAATCGCTTAAACGTTCCCAATTTTCTTATTTTTTCTTCGTTGGTACCTGTTTTCAATGCAGACATCCTCCAGACCGCTTCGTATTAGTATACCACATACCAGGTGCAAATACTACACCCTTCTTTTTACGGCGCGCACCGCCCAGAAGCAGAAATGCCATGCGCTCTTTAAAACGCCCAGCCCCTCCGCGTCCCGGTAAAGCCTCCAGATACGCCGTATTGCCTTCAGCTTATTGGAGGACAGAGTCCTTCCCGCCCTTCGATACAGCGCCAGGTTCTCGTCCAGCCCGTAAGCGGTATAGCCATTTCTAAGGACCTTCCACCAAAGCGCCGTATCCTCGCTTTTCATAATCGGCATCTCCAGAAGCTCTCCTGCGATCTTCTCCGTATCAAACATCACGGTGGTGGTAAAGATGGTAGTGTTGCTCAGCGCCTGCCTGTAAGACAGAGTCCCGGGGACATGCACTACCTTCCCCGTCCCCCTGCCCCTCTCATCCGCAAACTCATAACCGGTAAACGAAAACGCTGCCCCCTGCTCCTCCATAAAGCCAAGCTGCAGCTCCAGCTTCCCGGGCATCCACAGGTCATCCGCGTCCAGATAGGCGATATAACGCCCTCTGGCCTCCCGGACTCCCCGGTTGCGCGCCCTCGCCGCCCCCATATTGGACGGCTGGCGGATCAGGCGGATCCGGTCTTCTTTTTTCTGCCTGACATATTCTTCGATCACCGCCGCCGTGCCGTCGCTGCTGCCATCCTCCACAAGGAGCAGCTCCCAATTAGGATAGGTCTGGGCTGCCACACTGCCAATCGTCTCCAAAATAAACTTTTCCACATTATACACCGGCACGATAATGCTGACCAACTCGTCCTTCGCCATCAAAATTCAAAACCCTCGCGTCTACAAGATTAACAGATAACAGCCCTCAAGCCTTGCGGTACGGGCTCCCAGCGCCGCTTCCAGCTCCGCCACCTTATCCAGGGCTGCATCCGCCGGCAGAAGGATACAATTGACACCCTTTGCCTTCACCGTCTCCGCACAGCGCCTGACCGCGGCACAGCCCTCCTCGTATCCCTCACCGGACGGAAGCGCTTCGCCTGCCTGTCCCATCCATTGATACAGCTCTGTCACCGACGGATCATAGATATCGTATGTGTAGGCATTCAGGGCAGGCTCCCACATATTCCTGCCATAGACAAGGCAGATGCCGCCGTCAAGCTCCCTTGCATACTCCATCACGCTCTCCGGCGCCCACAGCCATATCTGCCCATCTCCAAGCCGCTCCCGGATCCCGTCTATCAAAAGCTGCGCCTGCTTCCTCTCCTGCGCCTCCTCCCAGCGGCTCCAGCCCGGCTTTCCCAGCCCCCCGCACAGTAAGAGGACACCGAGCAAAAGCAGCGCCACAGGCAGGCCCCTTCTCCAAAGGCTTCCCTTAAAGTCTTTCCAATACTCCGTAAGGAATTCAGCAAAACCATAAGCCGTCACCGCCGTCACCGGCACAAGGCTCCAGATCCACTCATAATCATAAAACCTGGTCTGATACAGCATCAGTGCCGCCGCCGTCACGGGCACCATGCAGCACGCCGCCATCCCTGCGGCATATAATACGAAAGAACCCTTCACCGCCTTTTTAGGGCGCATCTGCAGAAACAGCAGCGCCGCCAGGAACAGCGCCGCAATCTTGCCATCCTGTGTAAACCTGATCCAGCCAAGCCAGGCATTGCGAATAAGTTCCGCCATTATGCAGCCTCCCTTCCGGCAGTATACACCTTCCCCGCAAACCCGGCAGCCGCCATCCCTGCCGTCACCGCCGCACAGGCACCCAGGCCGTAAAGAGTCCAGACCATACACGCCTCCACAAAGATACAGGGCAGCGCGGCAATCCATTTCTTACGGATCAGCAGCGAGAACAGCCACGGCAGCAGCACCGCATTGCGGATCACCACGCCTCGGAACCCGCAGGACAGCACGCCAAAGCCGTCCATGCAGAACATATAATTCTCCGCCCACAAAAGCAGCGAAACCGCCACCAGAAAACAGCCCCTTTTCTTCCCATTCTCCGGGAACAGGCTGCATGCCAGAAGCCCATATGCCAGGTAACACCCCAGAAGCGTCAGCACAGGCACCAGCCTCCACACCACAAATTGAGGCGCAAGGCCCGTCAGGCTGCAAATGCTTCCATACAGTGTGGGAAGACATAATATTTTCAGCCTCAGAGGCATCCCCCCTGTATAAGGCATCCCCGTCAGGGGATTTACACTGTACACCTCATTCGTCTCCAGAAAACTGTTCACAGTCTCCACCGTCATATCCCCCTGCCTGTACCCGTCCCCTGCCGCCAGTATGAACGCCAGCTGAGATACAATGACAAGTAAGAGCACGGCACAAAGCATCCAGTCCGCAATCCCAAATTTCGCCAGGAAATGCCTGCCTGTCCTGCCCGCCATTCCACTGCGGCATCTTCTCACGATCCCGTGCCCCACTGCCGCCACAAGCAGCGCCGCCTGCAGCGCCAGCCATATCACTGTGCAGTCCGAAAAAGGGCGCCCCAGGAACACGGCCGTCAGATGCGCCGCCTCCGCCATTCCCACAATGGCAAAGCCCCCGCCTATCAAATAATCTCCAATCAAATATTTCTTTCCGGTCTTCATGCTTCTCCTAACATCCATATTTTATGCTGTCCTTCTGTGTCAACATTTTAACACATTAATCCTCCCGGCACAACCCAAACTCCCATAAGATCCCAAAAAGCGGTCGGACATCATATGCCCGACCGCTTACCTTGTTCACGCAGCAACTACTATATGTAATGGTTTTCTTTTGTCTATTTTGCCTTATAATCCAGCCTAATCTTATCTGCAATACGAGCTATGTACTCACTGTTAGTAGGTCTGCTTCTTCCTGTCAAAGGCGAGTAGCCGAA
Source organism: uncultured Lachnospiraceae bacterium (assembly GCA_948470905.1). Taxonomy (GTDB): domain Bacteria; phylum Bacillota; class Clostridia; order Lachnospirales; family Lachnospiraceae; genus Acetatifactor. Next base: position 46,787 of record CAOKQK010000007.1, read on the forward strand.
CATCTCCTGAAAAGTATTTGTATTTCCTCTTGACCACGATACCTCTATAACGCTTCTAATCGCTCGCTCCACCTTCTGGTCAGTAGTATGAAATCTTTTTGCAATAGTGGGGTAGAGAAGCTTCGTCACACTGCCCACTACTGTCATATCCTTGCCGGACAACAATATGGCATCTCTCAGATAAAAATATCCTTTCAAGTGAGCCGGCACTCCGATATCCAGCATGATATCAGTGATATAACGCTCCAGCTCGCAATCACTTACATCCATTATCTCCATACGAATTCCCCTTTCTTCTCTCGATTCACAATTACTGCCATGAACAATGTTATCATACCATATATAGTGGTATTACGAAAGCTTTTGTGGTGCTAAGAATTCGTTAAGACTTTTTTATAAGCATTATGCTACAGGATATTTTTTCCCAGCCTCCTTTTTGAGGGAGTTTTATTACCCTCATAAAATGTTATCCTTTATTCAGGATAAAAAAAAGAGCAAAAAGCTCAATCTTTCTGAATAAGGAGGTAAGCGTTTATGAAAGGCTACAACACACAAAGCGGGTACATGGGACTGGTCAACGGAGAGTACATGCTGTTCGCCACCGAGGAGGACTACAGGGAATATCTGGAGGCAGTGTCTGAAATCTGATATCCTGTAAATTTAAAGGCTAAATCCGTGTCCGCTCTTTCCCGGCGCAGGAAAATATGGTATGATAATTATATTAATATCATGATCACATTCCTGTTTCACAGCATCAGTACTGATCAAGAAAGAGAGGACGCACTATGAAAAGAGAATTTGACCTGCTTTCCCTGGGTGAGATTATGCTGAGACTGTCGCCGCCTGCCAACGAGCGGCTCACCAGAAGCAGCGCTTTAAGCCAGCAGGCGGGGGGCGCTGAATTAAATTCAGCCACCGGCGCGGCAATGATGGGACTACGCTGCGGCATTATCTCCAAGCTCCCCGCCAATGACCTGGGCATGTTCATCAAGAACCACGTCCGTCTCTGCGGCGTCAGCGACGACTATCTAGTGTACGACGAGAGCAGGGACGCCAGGCTTGGCGTATACTATTACGAGAATGGCGCCTATCCCCGCAAGCCCCGCATTGTCTACGACAGGAAGAACACCTCCGTCAACAAGCTGTCGATCGGCGATTATGATGAGAGCCTGTTTTCCTCTACCCGCTGCTTCCACACCAGCGGCATCACGCTGGCGTTAAGCCCCCAGCTTCGCGCCACCGCTATCGAGATGATGAAGCGCTTTAAGGAACAGGGCACCATCATTTCTTTCGATGTCAACTTCCGCGGCAATCTCTGGAGCGGCCCGGAGGCAAAAGCATGTATCGAGCAGATTCTTCCCTATGTGGACATCTTCTTCTGCTCCGAGGAGACTGCGAGGCTGACCTTCCTGAAAGAAGGGGATACAAAGACTATTATGAAAAGCTTTACGGCAGATTACCCCATCTCCATCGTGGCATCCACCCAGCGCGTCGTTCACAGCCCCAAGCGGCACACCTTCGGCTCCATCATCTACAGCGCAAAGGATGATACTTACTATGAGGAAGCTCCCTACAGCGACATCGAGGTAGTGGACCGCATCGGAAGCGGCGATGCGTACATCTCAGGCGTACTCTACGGCCTGCTCTCCCACGAGGGAGAATATCAGCGTGCCCTGGAATACGGCAATGCCGTCAGCTCCCTGAAAAACACGATTCCAGGCGACCTTTTGAGCACAGACCTGAAAGAGATCGAAGGCATTATCAGAGAACATAAGTCCACCGGACGGATTGCCGAGATGGACCGATAACAGCCCCCGCAAAAAAATGTCAGCGGAATTTTAAATCAGTTTCGCAGCAAAGAGGCGGAACCGGAACAGGAGAATAGTAATGACAAAAAGAGAGAGACTATTAAACGCATTTCACAACCAGCCTGTTGACAAGCTTCCCATGGGATTCTGGTATCACTTTTCCCCCGATGACGATTTCGGACAGCAGACCGTGGAAGAACATCTGAAGCTTTATCGCGAGGCGGACATGGATTTTATCAAGGTCATGTGCGACGGCTACTTTAATTATCCGAACCCGTTCATCGACACGGTGAACAGTCCCGCCGACTGGGCTCACATGCGGCCCCTTGGGGAGAACAGCCCCTATATCCGCAGGCAGGTTGCCCGCGCAAAGGCAGTGGCAGATGCAGTGGGAAAGGAATGCTGTGTATTTTATAACGTGTTCTGCCCCATGTCCCTGATGCGGTTCGGCACAAATGAAAATATTTTGATGGGACACTTAAAGCGCGACGAGGAAGCCGTATGCCATGCCTTTGAAGTGATTGCTGAGGATATCAAGGCACTGGTACGGCTGCTGATCACAGAAGCCGGCTGCGACGGCATATACTATTGTGTGCAGAATGCCGAACAATTCCGCTTTACAGAAGAAGAATACCGGCGGATCGTCCGTCCTGCGGAGCTTCAGGTACTGGAGTACGCCAATTCCCTGAGCGAAAACAATATCCTGCACTGCTGCGGCTGGGCAGGCGACAGGAACCGTATCGAAGTATGGCAGGATTATCCTTCCGCCGCGGTGAACTGGGCGGTTTACGTAGAGCAGATGACGCTGGGGGAGGGAAAGAAGTTTTTCGGGAACCGCTGTGTGCTGGGTGGTTTTGACAATCGCAAAACAGGCGTCCTGTACTCCGGCACCAAAGAAGAAATCCAGGCCGAAACAGAAAAGATCGTCGCCGAAGCGGGAACGACGGGCGTTGTCATTGGCGCCGACTGTACCATGCCCTCCGACATATCCGCAGAAAGATTCCGCTGGGTCCGGGAAAAGCTTGATCAGATGGCACAATGACTGCAGCCGCCGGATAATAGACATTTCCTCCCTTTGATTTTCTGCATACATGGTATAATCTCTCTGATTTTACAGATAATAGTGTCACAGTCATTTCAGTAAAAAGGAGAGAACTTATATGAAAGCAACCGGAATCGTGCGAAGAATAGATGATCTAGGCAGAATAGTAATACCCAAGGAAATCAGGAGGACCCTGCACATCAGGGAGACGGATCCCCTGGAAATCTTTACGGACAGGGAGGGACAGATCATACTGAAAAAATATTCCCCCATTGGGGAGATGGCTACCTTTGCCAAACAGTATGTGGAGAGCCTCGCCCAGGTGTCCGGGCACGCGGCGCTGATCGCGGACAGGGATCAGTTCATCGCGGCGGCAGGCGGCTACAAGCAGCTGCTCAACAAATCCGTCAGCAGACAACTGGATGAAAAAGTCCACAACCGCGAGACCGTGATGGCAACCCGGGGCGACAGGAGCTTCATCCCTGTCTGTGACGAAGGCAACGAGGATTACCAACACGAAGCCATCGCCCCCATACTGTGCGAGGGCGACATCATAGGCAGCGTGGTGCTTCTGCAGAACGACAACAAGGCACGCATGGGCGAAGTGGAGCAAAAGCTCCTCATGTCCGCTGCCGGCTTCCTGGGAAGACAGATGGAGCAATAATTGCAAAGCAATATGTGCAGAACAGTAAGCACACAACCACAGGGGGGCTGCCATGGCAGCCCCCTTCGCTTTTCCCTATTGCAGGCAGTCCCCTGCTTCAATTTCTGGCCAGATACTCTGCCGGCACCCTTTTTGTAAGCCACACCCCATTTTTCGAGAGATAAAAATGATAGCCGTCCCGATACATTTCACCCGCCCTTACGATATACAGCACCGGCCTGCCGTGACGCTGCCCAACCCTGACCGCCGTATCCCTGTCCCTGGACAGATGCACGTACAGTCTGCTCTTTGGGATCAGCCCCCGGGCATCAATGGACGCCGCATATTTCTCCCCTGTGCCGTGCCAGAGCTCTGCCGGCGGTTCCGCCTCCTCCAGCTCCACATCCACCGGAACGGAATGCCCCTGGTTAGCCCTGATCAATGTCTTATCTTCGTTAAACGAATACCTTTGTTTCCCGTCAGTCCGGACGATCTCCTCCAGGATATCCATGTCAAACCTGCGGGTCTTCGCAATTCCCCCGATCAGTTCCCCCACATCAGCCCACCCATGCTCATCCAGGCTGATGCCGATTGTCTCCGGCCTGTGACGCAGGATCAGGCTCAAAAATCTGCTCGCACCTGTTAAATCCATAGCATGTGTCTCCTCCCGGCCTTTCCTTTGAAGAATCCTCTATCCGTCTAATGATTTGTGTCTACAATCACAATGCTGGAATCCCCCCGACGCGCCTGTTCCAGTACAGCCTGCGCCAGTATCTGAAACGACGCATGTGAGGTAGACGCCCCTGCAATCGCGTCGATTTTCCCCTCGCCCTGCCCTTCCAATAACTGACCGGCATAGTAGCGGGTATATTCATTGGGGTAAGTTCCCTGTATATGCAGCATGGTCTGCATATAAGAATTATCCCAGCTCTTGATGAAGCCGCTTGGGTTTTCCGCATTATACTCCACAGAGATAATGTCCCCTCCCTTCACCAGGATGGTAACATATTCCTTCCAGCCATGGTTGAACTCAGCGGCCTGTGCCGTATAATAACCATCCTGGAGCCCTTCCTCACTGCCGCAGGACGTCAGCAGCCCTGCCGCCAACAGCAGGCTCAGGATTATGCCAAGAATCCGTTTCATTCACCACGCGCCTCCTTTAAAACAAACTTTTGCACCTGGGCTTGGAGCGCCCCGGCCTCTTTCTCCAGCAATCCGCTGGATTGCTCTGTCTCTCCGGCATTCTGCAGATTGCGGTCTGCTATGGCGGAAATGGAGTCGATTCGTTCCTCCATAAGCGCCAAAGCCGTTTCCTGTCCTTGTACCGCTGTCACCAGCTGATCCGAAATGGTCCTGATTTGTATGGAAACATCGGCAATCGCATGAAGGGAATCAGCAGTATCGGCAGTCAGCGCCACGCCATTCCGTATAATTGCCTGTGTATTGTTCACCATTTCCCCTGCGCTCTGGGCAGCTAAAGCGCTCTGGGCAGCCAGCCGCTTGACCTCCCCTGCCACTACCGCGAAGCCTTTCCCTGCCTCCCCCGCATGGGAAGCCTCCACAGAGGCGTTTAGGGCAAGAATATTAGTCTGGAAAGCAATATCCTCGATATCCTTTGCAATCTTTGTAACCTGCTTCGCATTAGTGCTGATGCTGTCCATGGCAGAAGACAAGGCAGCCATCTGTTCATTGGCAATCTCAATCCGCCGTGCGATTTCTTCGGTCTGGATACGGGTCTGACCGCTGCTTTCTGTAACATCTGCCAGCCGCTCCTTTACATGGGCTACCTCGTGAACCAGCTCCTCGGCAGAGTAATTCTGCTCCATGGACGCCTGGTGCAGCTGTGCGGACTGCCCGTTCATCTGCGCCGCCATATCAGTCAGCCGGTTTGCAGCCCCCCGGAATCCCAACAGCGTTTCGTTCATTGATTGGATAATGGTATGCAGGCTGTTGCGGATCAGCTCAAAATCACCTTTATAATCCACCTGTGGCTCCGTGCGCAGGTCGCCGCCTGCAACACTGGTCAGGACCTGCTGAATATCAGATATGTACCTGTTCATGCTTTCTACCGTAGTATCCAGCGTATGCGTCATAAGCTCCAGCTCATCCCTGCTGTGTACGGACGTCACCTCCGTATGCAGGTCGCCGCCGGAAAGCGCCACCATCCGATTCGTGACGCATTTCACCGGATGGGAAATAGAACGGGCAAACTGCAGGATAAGCAGCATGGAAATCAGCAGGCCTGCCAGGGTAGCCAAAACGGATACCAGCATGGCGCCGTTAATAAACTGGCTGTAATCAGACTTAGGGATCTGGATGACCAGCGACCACTGGGTACCCCGGATAGGAGAAAACGCAGCCAACATTTTTTCCCCTTCAATGGAAAAATCCAACGCCCCCGTCTCCCCTGTTGTGACACGCTCTACCGCATCTCCATTTCCCCCGGTGAGCTGGACCAGCGTGCTTTGGTTGAGAACCCGGGACTGGTCCGGGTGTCCGGTAACGACGCCCTCCCGGTTGACCATATATGCCATGCCGCTTTTCCCCAGGTTGATACTGCTGATCACGTCATTGAGAGTATCATATTTATAAACGCCCACCACATACAGAATCGTTTCTCCCTTCTCCTTCACCGGCATCCCCATGGCAACGCCCAGCTTTCCCTGATGGATCGTGGAGGAGTTCGTGGTCAGATTATCCGTTTCTTTCAAAAGAGCAAAAAAACTGCTGTCCAGGCTCGCCGGTGCGCCTTCTATCCCCTGCACCAGCCGCCCGTCAAGGCCATACAGGGCAATTGTATGGAATTCATAAATCTCCGCGGCTTCCTCCAACACCATCCTGCGGCTTTCCTCCGTTGCGGCGGCGTCCGGTATTTCCGCCCCGTTTGTATCGGCAATGGTTATTGTACCCATCCCATGGTCTGCCGCAATGGTCATCATGCGGTCAGCCAGCATATGGATGTTTGCCTCTACTGTTTTTGCCGACTGCCTTGCCATGGGCTGGAGGCTGTCCAGCAATATATTGTTCGCCAGTGACTGCAGCGAAAAAGCCATAATCACACAGCATACGACCACAAGTATCAGGATGTTCAAGGTTGTGTTTTTTAATATTCTCCCATTCAGGCTCCGTTTCATCCCCCGGTTGGCAGAGAAGTTCGTTTTCATTCCCGTCGCTCCTTTTCTGAATGATTTTTTCGGAAGTTTTTTCTAAAGGTTTTTTATGAATGACTTTTTGGAAGCAGAGGATGGAACGCATGCTCTGCCTATTGTCACAGCACAGATTATAACACAAATTACCTGTTTAAGAAAGCCCTTTTTCACAATCAGGAATCCCGCTTCCAAATTTATGGGGCGGACTTGCTTTTCTACCTCTTATTTTATTGACATGAATGAAGGTGCATGGTATTATGACAAAGATTTGTCTGATATTTTTATAAAGAAGCCGCAGGAACAGAGCGGAGTTATATTAATTTCCTAAAGCAGCGCATTCCGGCAAAAAAACATTCCCATGTCAGGATTTGCTGCGGTAACTATGATCGGATCACCAATGTGGAGGATAGGCGTATGGATTATTCAAAAGGGCTTGAACAGCACAACGGTATCTGGAGCGTTCAAAATCTGGAGTCCGTTATCAATGAAGGTCTTCGCGTCGCCCTGCTGGAAGAAACCCCGGACCAGTCACTGGATGTGCTGCTGAAGCACCTGGGGAATGCCCTGAACGGGGAACGAACCTATATATTTGAACAGAACGAAACCGGCGGCGATGACAATACTTATGAGTGGGTAGCTGATGGGGTGAATCCTGAAAAGGAAAACCTTCAAAACGTGCCTCCCGAAGTGTGCGCCAGCTGGTATCAGAACTTCAGCATCGGCGGGCATATCGTCATTAAGAATCTGGAGGACATACGGGACACCGATCCCCTTCAATACGATAACCTGAAAAGGCAGGGAATCCATTCCCTTGTGGTAGTCCCCCTATATGACGGCGAGCAGATCATCGGCTTTTACGGCGTGGATAACCCTCCTGTGAAGTCGTTGGAATATGCCTCTAACATGCTCCAGACTGCGGCATATTTTATTGTATCCTCCCTGAAGCGGCGCAACCTGTTCCGGGAACTGCAAAAGCGGAGCTACAACGTCCTCCATGCCCTCAGCGTAGACTATCTGGGCATATATGAGGTTGACTTTGACACAGGCGAATGTGAGATATACCGGAACAGCAAACGGATATTCATGGACTGGCCTGCCCATTTCAGGGACGGTTATCAAGCTGCCATGGAAAAGTATATTTCCGAGTATGTAGTCCCCAGAGACCAGGAACGCCTCCGGGTCGCAACAAAAAAGGACTATGTGCTTGCCCAGCTGAGAGAAAACAAAAAATTTTCCATACGTTATCAGGTAAAAGACAGCTCCTCCGGCCTGCGGCATCTGGAAATCCACTTTTCCGCCACAGAAAAAACATCCAAGAAGAACTGTGCTATTTTTGCCCAGCGGGATGTGAACGCCGTAGTGGAACAGGAAGAAAAGAACAAGCTGGAAGCAAGGCAAAGCCTGGAGGACATTCTGGAGGGAGCAAGAACCGGCATCTGGACCATAGAGCTGGAAGACGGCTGCCCGCCAAGGATGTATGCGGATAAAACCATGCGGATCCTCCTTGGCGTCCCGGCTGGGATAGGGCCGGAGGAATGTTACCGGCGATGGTTTGAAAATATTGATCCCGATTATGTGGAAATGGTCCAGGAAGCCGTGTCTGACATATTGGAAACCGGGCGTTCCGAGGTAATTTATCCCTGGAACCATCCAACGCTGGGAAAGATTTATGTCCGCTGTGGGGGCGTACCGGACAAAACCTTTGAAAAACAGGGCGTCTGCCTGAACGGATACCATCAGGATATCACTGAAACCATGGTGACAAGAAAGAATCAGGAGCAGTCCATCATGGAGCTTCTGGAGAAGGTAAGACGGGCAAATTCAGCCAAAAGCGAATTTCTTTCCCATATGTCCCACGACCTGCGCACACCGATCAACGGCATTCTTGGGATGCTTGTCATTATGGAGCAATGCCAGGAGGACCTGGAGCGCCAGAAGGACTGCCGGAAGAAAATCCGTATATCCACAGAGCACCTGTTGTCCCTCGTAAACGATGTGCTTCAGGTAAGCAAGCTGGACAGCGGAAGGCCCGCGGCAGTAGAGGAACCCTTTGACCTCCATGACGCGCTGGAAGACTGCATCACCATTATGTCCTCCCAGGCGGAGGAAAAGGGAATCTGCCTGGATCTGGAGAAATCCGGTCTGCAGCATAACCGGGTCATCGGGAACCCGCTGCATTTAAGGCAGATCCTGATGAATGTCATTGACAACGCCCTCAAATATAACCGGCCCCACGGCTCCGTATTTGTGCAGGTTCAGGAAACCGGCATTCAGGACGGGATTGCAGACTATTGTTTCATAATCAAGGATACCGGAATCGGTATCGGGGAGGATTTCAAGGCACATATTTTTGAGCCCTTCACCCAGGAGCATCAGGACGCAAGAACAAATTACAGCGGCACGGGGCTTGGGATGTCCATCGTAAAGAAGCTGGTAGACCAGATGGAAGGGACCATTACAATAGACAGCCAGATCGGCACGGGGAGCACCATTCAGATCACCCTGCCCCTCCAGGTGGATGCTGCATGGAGCGAGCAGCCTGCAGAGGAGGACCCGGATACACAGGACAATGTGGCAGGAATGCGCGTCCTCCTGGTGGAAGACAATGAGCTGAACTGCGAGATTGTAGAGTACCTCCTGAAGGAAGCGGGCGCGGAGGTGACAACCGCCAACGATGGCAAAGCCGCCGTAGACACCTTTGCAGATTCCGCCCTGGGAACCTTTGACTGCGTACTCATGGATCTGATGATGCCGATCATGAGCGGATATGAGGCAACGCGGGTCATCCGCAGCCTGAACCGGACGGATGCACAGACCATTCCCATCATAGCCCTGTCTGCGAATGCGTTTGAAGAAGACATCGCGTTGTCAAAGGACGCCGGAATGAATGACCATCTGGCAAAGCCGGTGGACATTCATAAAATGTTCAACGTTATGAACCGGTTGAGGCGCTGCTAGTACATCGGACTATGGCCAAATCGACGCCCGACGGGCAATCTACTGAATTTTAGCAGCTGAGGATATGGAGGAAGTTTTGAGGTAAACTTCCAAATTTTGCAATTAGTGCCTGCCAGGGGCAGGCATGGGGGTATAAGTATGAAAAATATTGCTTTGCCGCGTTCCTTTAAAATTGGTACTGCAGTAATTATCTGCTTAAATATTTTCGTGTTTTCTTTCCTCGGGATATCCATCAACCGCATGAGTGAAAACGCGATCAACGATATCGGCATGGCTTACATGAATGAAATGAACGAGCAGGTATCCCTGCACTTTAAAACCATCATAGAGCTCAGGCTGACCATGGCGCAATCCATAGCACACATCGCGGCAGGCGAAGAAAATTCCGGCTATGGAGCAAAGGAAGATATTGAATATGGTGCAAGGGCAAGGCATTTTTTATGCGCTGCCCTATATTCAACCAACGGGAAAATTGAAATGATTTACGGCGATCCTGTGGAACCCAACCACCCCGAGCCGTTTTTGGAAAGCTTGCAGAATGGGGAGCGCAAAGTGTCTTCTGCCACCAACAGCATGGGAGAGAATGTTATTTTGTTCGGCGTTCCCTGCGAATATCCCATGTCCGACGGAAGCAGGAGCCTTGCCCTGATCGTAGGTCTTTCCTCCCAATATATGGGCGAGACACTTTTCCTCGATTCAGACAGCTCCCTGACTTATTCTTTCGTCATACGGAAGGACGGCAGCTATGTTGTCCGGGATCACGGAGACTTCCATGATAATTATTTTGACAGGCTCCACAAAATATTTGACAAACATCCCGACGACGAGTCTTCCTGCGTTGTGGAACATCTTTCTGCCGCCATGGATGCAGACGAAGATTATTCCATCATCCTGAATGAAGGCGAATCGCGGCGCCACCTATACTGCACCAGCCTCCCCTACTGTGAATGGTATCTGGTGACGGTCCTCCCCTTTGACCGGCTGGATTATGCCATTACCGGCATGAGCACCCGCTGGCTTACGATTGTTTACGCCGCATTCTTCGCAACGATTGCCATGCTCCTGTACATATTCTGGCATTACTTAAAATTATTCAGAAAGCAGGTTTCTGAATTGCAGCACAAAAACAAGGAAATAGATGCGGAACGGAAAGCCGCAGAAGAAGCCCGGAAGGAAGCAGAGCACGCCAATACGGCAAAGCAGGATTTCCTGTCCAGCATGAGCCACGACATACGCACCCCCATGAACGCCATAGTAGGCATGACGACCCTTGCCTTGGGCAATACGCATAATCCGGAACAGACACAGGATTATCTGCGCAAAATCGCCCTGTCAAGCAGGCATCTTCTGGGGCTTATCAATGACGTGCTGGATATATCCAAGATTGAAAGCGGCAAAATGACGCTGAATTTGGAGCCGGTGTCGCTGAGAGATATAATGGACAGCATCGTCAATATCATGCTGCCGCAGCTTAAGGAGAAAAAACAGCAGTTCAACGCAGCCGCCTACGAAATCCATTCGGAAAACGTATATTGTGACAGTGTGCGGCTGAACCAGATATTGATCAACCTGTTGGGAAACGCCGTCAAATTCACACCGGAGAACGGCCTTGTCCAGGTGTCTGTGTATCAGGAAGCACTGCCGGAGGATAGCTCCTGCGTCCGCACCCATTTCCTGGTGAAAGATACAGGCATTGGCATGTCAAAAGAATACCAGAAAAAAATATTTAACTCCTTCAGCAGGGAGGACAACACCCGCGTGCGGAAAACAGAAGGTTCCGGGCTGGGAATGTCCATTACCAAACATATTGTAGACACAATGGGCGGCAGCATTACCGTCCGCAGCGAACAGGGCAAGGGCAGCGAATTCCATGTTGTGCTTGACCTGGCAAAAGCGCCAGAACCGGAGATGGACACAGGACTTCCTGTACGGAATATGTTGGTAGTGGACGGCGATGAACGGTTATGCGCCAATACCGTCCATTCCCTGACATCTATCGGCATCCGTTCCGAATTCTGCCTGAGCGCCCAAAAGGCAATGGAACTGATTGCCCAACATCATGGCAAAAACGACGCTTACCAGATGGTCCTTCTGGCTTACAGCCTGCCGGATATGGATGGAATGGAAGCGGCTCGGAAAATCCGTTCCGATTATGGCGAAAACAGCCCAACGCTGCTGCTCTCTGCCTGTGATTGGCACGAAATAGAAAAAGAAGCCAGAAAAGCGGGAATTTCCGGTTTCCTATCCAAGCCTGTGTTTAAAAGTACTTTGCTTGACTCCCTGAAAGCTTTCGCCGATAATGCCGTTGAAGAAACCTCAGACGCCAGGGAAACAGTTGACCGGAAGCTTCAGGGGAAACATATTTTGCTGGCAGAAGATAATGAACTGAACTGGGAAGTTGCGAGAGAACTGCTTTCCGTGCTGGAACTGGAATTGGATTGGGCGGAAAACGGACAAATCTGTGTTGAGAAATTTAAGGAATCCCCTGTGGGGTATTATGACGCGATCCTTATGGATGTGCGGATGCCCGTTATGGACGGCTATGAAGCCACCGGGGTTATCCGCAGTCTGGAACGCGGGGACGCGGATATTCCCATTATCGCCATGACCGCGGACGCATTTTCGGAAGATATCCAAAGATGTCTGGAGTGCGGCATGAACGATCATCTGGCAAAACCCATTGATATACAGGCTGTGACCTTCACATTAAAAAAGCATCTGAAATCAAAAACCCCGCGGGAATAAAATGCTTCCGGCAAAAAACAAAGTGTGCAATCCCCTCACTCACGAAGGGATTGCACACAATTTTTTTACATTACCATCTTTTTTACCACTTCCCTATCCTTTGGCAGCCGCCTCCGGATTTCGTTCCCTCTGTGGTATTTCATTACTTCCCACGACTCATCTGTGTTTCATTGCTTGCAGGCTCCTCCCCGCTTTCAAGGCTCTCAAGTGCATTCACTGCCAAGAGGCTTGTCTCCTCATTGAGCCGCAGCAGCTTTTGCGCCATTTTCTTGGATGCATCCGACTTATCCCGAACCTGTTCCGCCACCTTGGACGTATGGGATGTGGTTTCCACAAAGAAACGGCTGGTTGTCTGAATCTGTTCATTGATTTGCTGCAGCTCGTCCATTACCTCTCCGCTGTGCTTGAAGACCGTATCACACTGTGCTTGAATATTGTGGATGTTCTGCACAATTTCGCCAAACAGCTCGTTGGTGTCAATCACCTGCTGCCGCCCGGTTTCTACCTGCCTCAAACTGACTTCCGACTGCTCAATCATATCAGAGGTATCCTCTTTCATCCCCTGCAGCAAGCCCTCGATATCGGAAACGGACCGCACTGTTTTTGCCGCCAGCGCTTCTATGTTGGATGCCACCACAGAAAACCCTTTGCCGTGGACACCGGCGCGCGACGCCTCAATGGAGGCATTGAGCGAAAGAATGTTCGTTTTCCTGGATATGTCCTTGATGCTCTCCAGGATCTCCTCAATCTGCCTGCAGCGCATATTAAGCTGGCCGGATAGTTCATTGGCTTTTTGTGTGGAAAAAAAGATTTCCTCCATCTTCTGCATCGTTTGCTGCATGTTCTGCGCGCCTGCTATGGATACCTCATTGGTCTTTTCCATATTCTGCAGGACAATTTTTATACTGTTATCCGTGTTGCCCACCGAGGTATCAATAGTCTGTATGTATTCGACGCAGGTATGCAGCAGCTGCATCTGCTTCTGCATCTGGGCAGAGAGATCATTCAGATCTCCGACGATGCTTTCCAGGACAATTGAAAAGTTTGTAATCTCCCCATTGATCTCACCTGTGGAGTTATGGATTTTCTCAACCACAGTATTCAGTGTATTTTTTAACAGCGCCGTATTGTCGTCCTTCAAGGCTTCCTTTTGCACCTCCCGCCTGTCCATCAGACGAATAAACGGCAGATAAATCAGGATGCCAATAGCAATATTAAGCGCCTGGAGGATGCTGCCCGACAGGTGTCCGCCGGTTGCCAGATATCCGCTGACCAAAGGCGGCATCGCCCAATGAACCTCCGTTACAACCCGGGCTGCCAGACCGAGAGACATGGCACTCCACGAAACGAGCGTTATCGCCAGCGGCGTGAGCAAAAAAGGAATCAGCAAAATAGGGTTCAGAATCACAGGAAAGCCGAACAACACAATTTCATTCATGTTGAAGACCGCAAATATACCGCCCATTTTGGCGATACTGCGCATATACCGGCTCCTGGCAATAATCAACACCGCAATGATGATGCATAACGACGTACCTGCACCCCCCATAAATACAAACGTATCCAGAAAGCCCTTGCTGATAATGGCAAGCTGCCCGTCAAACGCATCGTGATTCGAGGCATACAGGTTGGTATTATGGATAAGATTCTCGCCAAAGGCGCTGACCATAATGCTATCCATAACATTTCCGCCATGAATACCAAAGAACCAGAAAATATGGATGCCGAATACCAGAAACAAGGTTCCAAGAAGCCCGCCGCCATCAGCGGCTGAAAAAAGAAACGACAGGCCAGTATAAATCCACTCGTCAGCCCCTTTGCCGGAGGTCATCAATATAATGCCGTTTGTAAGGGCAATGCAAAAAACGGACAGCATGACAGGGAACAGGGCGGCAAACATTTGCTGCACCTCCTCCGGCGTATCCTCCGAAATGTTAATTTTAAGGCGGGAAAATATACGATATAGCTCGGTGGCTAAAATCGCGATAAGGATAGCTCCAAAAAGCCCGCCGGAACCCAATCTGCTCAGCGAGATACCTCCATCCGCGGTTGTAACGCAAATGGTCAGATAGGCTGATACGCTTGTAAGGGCGGAGAGCGTGCCGTTAAGTTGATATTCCTTACCAAGATAATAGCCCAGGGTCCAGGCGATCAAAATTGCCATAATGGCTGTGCTGCCCAGCCAGACCGCCCCATTTACAGCCCGGATCACCCCTCCAACCGGGGTGGACAGTCCTGCCTGTACTATGTCGATGGGCATATTGTTGATCAGCGATGCTATGGAACCCAGGATGATTACCGGAAGCGTGATGGTAAATGCCTTTTTGATGGAAATGATGTAACGGTTTTGAAATAGCCTGTCGGCCGCCTGCAAGATGTTTTCCATAATCCTTCCTCCTAGTAGTCGACGGCAAAACAATGGCAAACCAGTGTATGGCATAAAAAACTGCCAATCCTGCCTTGCCACCGTGCCATATTGCTTTGATTATATCACATCTGCAGCCGTTTGAATATATAAATACAGCAATTCAGTCCTGAAAGCTACTTTTTCTCCAACAGTTCTGTGACCTGTCCTAGCTGTTACCGTTTCCTCTTCTGGTAGTCGGCCTCAACCTCCTCCGACCAGCCGCTGGTGTCCAGGGCATAGGCGGCGCAGCCTGCAGCCGCCGACCTCATGGCGTGTACGGCCCTGTCCACTGCCGCATACACCACGCCTGTCCCCTGTTCGTCGCACACGTAATTTACTGTCCTGTCACTGCGGATCCCAAATTTCTGCGACTCCGCCACAGCGTCCATATTTGCGCCGATGAACAAAAATTCCCATCCGTACTTCTTCTGTTGCCGCTCCACCATCTTCTTTACCTTGTCATAAGAATAGGTATGGCTGGCGTTTTCCAGGCCGTCCGTGGTAATGACGAACATGGTCTTCTCCGGTCTGTCCTCCTCCCTGGCGTATTTGTGAATGTTGCCTATGTGGTGGATCGCGCCGCCGACAGCGTCCAGCAGGGCGGTGCAGCCCCGCACATAGTACTCCTTCTCCGTCATTTTAGGAACCTTCTCCAAAGGGATGCGGTCATGGAGCACCTCGCTCACATTGTCAAAGAGGACCGTGGACACATATGCCTCCCCTTCCTCCTTTCTCTGTCTCTCCATCATGGAGTTGAAGCCGCCAATGGTATCCGCCTCCAAACCTCCCATAGAACCGCTTCTGTCCAAGATAAATACAAGCTCTGTCAATCCTTTTGCCATCCTTTTGCCCATCCTTTCCCAACATGAATCAAGATTTAAAAAACTCAATTTGTCTCTGATGAGTCTATCATAAGGCAGCTTTCACCAAAAAAGGTCGCCCCACAGGCGACCTTTTCCTAAATTTTGTAAAATTATGCTTCAATAGCTTCTGCACCTGACGCCCCTGGAATTTCTTCCAGCTCAGCCGACACTTTTGCCTAGAGCGTGTTTGAAAATTATCAATTTTTGACTATTTTATCCAAATAAGGATT